>DASUTC010000247.1 GCA_036374795.1 Herpetosiphonaceae bacterium | reverse complement strand
CGCGCAGCGCCGTCACGCCGCTGGCATAGGTAAACACGACGTTGCTCAGCCCGATCGGGATCATCACTCGGCCTCCGTGCTGCGCTGCGGCTGCGGCGCTGACCGATCCCGCAGTGGCAGCCGGCCCGCCCCAAAGCCGCGCGCCGCCTGGTCCAGCGTCACCGGCAGCGGCAGATCGGCGGGCCACAGGCCACGCGCCAGACCTGCCCGCGCCGCCTCCGTATAGCGCGACACGCTCACGCCGAGCGCGGGCAGATCCGGGTGCGACAGCACGGCGCGCGGCGGCCCCTGCATCTGGATGCGGCCACCATGCAGCACGATCACGTGATCGGCGAACTCGGCGATAAGCTCCGGCTTATGCTCCACCAGCACCACCGTCACGCCCGTGCGACTCAGCGCTTTGATCGCGGCAAAGACCTCTTTAGTGCCCAGCGGATCGAGCTGCGAGGTCGGCTCGTCGAGCAGCAGCACACGCGGCCCCATCACCAAGATCGAGGCCAGCGCCACGCGCTGCTGCTGCCCGCCCGATAGCTCGAACGGCGAGCGCTCGGCCAGATGCGCGATCCCCACAAGATCGAGCGCCGCCGCGATCCGTGGCAGCATCTCGTCGCGCTGGACGCCCAGGTTTTCCAGGCCAAAGGCCAGCTCCTCGCGCACGGTGAAGCGCGCGCCGGAGATCTGGTTGAGCGGATTATGAAAGACCAGCCCGGTATGCTTGACCAGCTCGCCAAGCGGATGCTCGATCGTCCGCCGCCCGTCGACCAGCACCTCGCCGCGCAGGTCGCCGTGAAAATAGTGCGGCACGAAGCCCCCGATCGTGTAGCATAGCGTCGATTTGCCCGCGCCGTTCGGCCCGATCACCGCGCAGACCTCGCCTGCCGCGATCTCCAGCGTCACACCATCCAGCGCGGGCTGCGCCTCACCGGGATAGGTATAGCGCACGTCACGCAGCGCGATCATCGCAGCGCCTCCGCCAGCCGCAGCCCGACGACCGCCAGAATCGCCAGCAGGATCGCCCAGCGTAGCAGCCGCTCGTACAGCGGATCGGGCAGCTCGAAGAGGCTCGTCTTGGGCGTCGTCGCGCTAAAGGCCCGCGCCTCAAGCGCCAGCGTACGCTCCTCGACATCCAGCAGCGCGCCCAGCACCAGCGGCCCCAGCAGCGGCAGGAGCGCCCGCGTGCGCCGCAGAAGCGAGCCCTGCGTCTCCAGGCCGCGTGCCCGCTGCGCATCTACGATCAGGTTTGCCCGCTCGCGCATCTGCGGCACAATCTGGAGCGTCGTGACGATCACATAGGCCAGATTCGGGGGCAGGCCCTTCTGCGCCAGCGCCGACATCAGCACGCCCGGATGGGTCGTCAGCAGCGTCAGCAGCAGCGCGCCCGTGATCAGCAGAATCCGCACCGTCGCGGCAAAGGCAAAGCGCACGCCCTCGGCCTTGACCGCCAGCGGGCCGAGCCGCGCAATGACCGTGCTGCCTTCGGGAAAGAACAGGCTCTGGATCACAAAGAGCGAGAGCGCGAACGGCAGCAGCAGGCGCAGGCTGGTGCCCAGGAAAGGCCGCGCCACTCGCGCCGCAACGCTCAGCGGGATCAGCACCAGGACAAAGAGCGCCAGCGGAGCCCAGTCGACCGCCACGCCCAGCGCCAGCGCGATCAGCCCAAAGCTGATCGTCAGCTTGGTCAGCGGATGCAGCCGATGAACAGCGCTCGCGCGCGGCTGGTAGAGCGCGATCATCGCGGCAGATTCTCGGCGGTCGTGCCCGACTGGCTGAAGCGCGCGCGCATGCGCGGCGGCAGCGCAACGACGATCAGATAGACGACCGCAAAGGAGATCAGCTTATCGAGCGGGTCCGCCGCCAGACCTTGCAGCGTGGTCGCCTGGAGCACGCTCGCGCCATAGGCCCGAAACGCGGCGACCAGCGCATCGGTGCCGCCGCCGGTAACACCGCCGAAGATAAATGCCGCGATCGGCGACGATATCAGCGCGGCGAAAATCCCGGTGATCAGCCCGGCGATCGGTACCAGATAGGCCCGCCTGAACCAGCCCAGGCGCGTAAACCAGCCCGCCAGCAGGCCGATCGCGATTGCCGCGACGGCAAAGGGCAGCGCGCCTGGGCGGAACAGGCCCCAGATAATGTTTGACAGCCCGCCGGTCGCCGCCGCCGCCCACGGGCCAACCAGCACTCCGACCAGCACCGTGCCGATCGAGTCGAGGTAGAGCGGCAGCCGCAGGAAGTTTTGCACAAGATCGCCGATCACCACGTTGATCGCGATGGCGACCGGGATCAGCGCGTAGGTCGATGTGGTGAACTGACGCGCCACGCCCCAGATAATCAGCCCCGCGCCGAGCAAATACCCGGCCAGAGCGATCAGCGCAGTCGTGCTCTGGCCCACGCCCGGCACGTCGCCGCTCTGGCTCGCCGCAATATCTGGCGCGCGAGTCAAAATCAAAAAGAGATACGTCGCGACGATCACTGCCAGGCCAAGACCAACCTGGAGCCATTGTGGGCGGTTTTGAGCTGTTCCGAAGCGCATTGCCATCCTCCCGTACGTGTTTCTGCCCTGCCATTATACGCGCAAATCCGGCGCTGAGCAGCACACGCTGGCGCAGACCTGAGGCGGCCTGAGTGAGCAATCAGAGAACCAAGATCCGGGGGACGAAAGAACAACGGAGCAAGGGAACACAACGCCGAGCGCAGGCCGGGGGGTGAGGGCCTGAACGCAAACCGTTGGACTCGAAATTAATCAGATGGCACGACCGGCAGCCACAGGGTAAAGGTCGAGCCGCTGCCGAGCGCCGAGCGCAGGCCGACGTGGCCGCCCATCAGCATCGTCAGCCGCCTGGTGATCGCCAGGCCGAGTCCGGTGCCGCTATACTCGCGCGTCGTGGAGCTGTCGATCTGATAGAACTCGCTCCAGATGCGCTCCTGCTCTTCGGGGGCGATCCCAATGCCGGTATCCTGCACGCTCAGCGCTACCCACGGGCCGGGCGGCATTGGCTCCAGCGCGGGTGCTGCGGTGGTCAATGTCCCGGCCAGGCCATACTCCAGCACAACGGTGATGGTGCCCCGTGGCGGCGTGAACTTGACCGCGTTCGAGAGGAGGTTGAGCAATGCCTGCTGGATACGCCCGGCATCGCCCCGCACGGGCGGTAGGCTCGTATCCGCCTCGCGGATCGCCACCTGCAACTGTCGGGCCTGCGCCATCGTCTCGATGCTGGCGGCAGCGCTCTGCACGAGCGTGTCGCTGAAGACCGGCTCGCTGGCAAGCTGCATGCGTCCCGCGTCGATCTTGCTCATATCGAGCACGCTGTTGATCAGCTCGAGCAGCGCGCGCGCATTGCGGCTGACACGCAGCAGGTTACTGCGCTGCTGCGCGTTCAGCGGGCCGACGTACTCTTCAAGCGTCAGATCGGTAAAGCCGATGATGGCATTGAGCGGCGTGCGCAGCTCATGGCTCATCGTCGCCAGAAAATCGGACTTGAGCCGCGCAGTCTCCAGCGCCTGATCGCGCGCCGCAGCCAGCGCGGTTTCCGCACGTCGCCGCTCCACCAGCAGCGCATGGCGAATCTCCTCCTGGTCGGCTAAGATCGCGTTGCGCGCCTGCCTGAAGAAGCCTGCCGCCACCTCGCCGAGCAGCGCCGCGATGCGCGGCTGAAGCTGGACCAGCGCATCGTTCGGCACAGCCATCACAAGCTGTGCTGAGAGCACCTCGACGGTTCGGCTCAGCGACTCGGGCGGTGTGTAGTTGAGCTGCGGCAGCGTCGCGCCGATCGCGCGCGCCGCCTCGCGATCCAGCGGCTCGGCGAACAGCAGCCGGATCGCCTGAATCGTCAGCTCACGCAGCACACGACGAATCTCCATCGTGCTGCATGGCGCAAAGCTGGTATGGACTATCGCATCGAACCAGGCATCTGCAATCGCGTGCCGCCGCTGGTACACCATCTCGAAGAGAGATGTCCGCGCTACTACTTTCATCAATTTCTCTACACCTATCGGTCGTGGCAGCAAAACAGCATTGGCAAGCGCATCGACGCTACTCATAACCCTGTTGTTAATGACGGAAGAACAAAAGAACAAAGAACAAAGAACAAGAGAATCGTTGAACTTTCAACGTTGAGCTCGAAGCTTCAAACTTAGGATTGCGGCCAGACGAACGGATTGAAGCTGGTCTGCCGATCGAAGTAGTCCTCCTGCTCGGCCTGCTTGAGCAGATTCACCACCGCATAGGTCAGCGGCAGCAACAGCGCCTCGACCGCCAGCTTGAACACGTAGTTCGAGACGATCAGCGTCAGCAGCGGCGGCGCTCCTGCCACGCCCGCAAACGCGATCAGCACGAATAAGATCGTATCCACGCCCTGGCCGATCACCGTCGAGCCGAGCGCCCGCGCCCAGAGATGACGCCCGCCGGTCAGCACTTTGAGCTTCGCCAGCGTGTACGCGTTGGCGAACGCACCCGCGAAATAGGCGATCAGGCTGGCGGCGACGATCCGTGGCACCAGTCCCAGCAGTTGGTTGAAGGCCGCGTTGAACGACTCGCTGCCCGCGCTCGGCGGCAGCGCGGCAACTGCCGCGAAGGTCAGCGACATCAGCAGCGCCGCGATGAAGCCGGTCCAGATCGCCGTGCGCGAGCGCGCATAGCCGTACACCTCGGTAAGGATGTCGCCGAAGATGTACGACAGCGGAAAGAGCAGCGTGCCGCCGTCAAAATCGAATGGGCCGAGCCGTACAAATTTGGTCGAGGCAACGTTGCTGATCAGCAGGACAGCGACGAACAGACCCGTAACAACTTCCAGAAAACGATACGACCGTGCCACCATGATCCTCTGCTTGTGGAGCGAACGCTAACAGATGCGATACTCAGAATTATACCTGTTTTTGACTATTGTTGGGATGCGCGCTAGGCTGGATGAAGGCGCGCTAATGCTACCATACGCTCCATGAACAGGGCCAGGAAACGCTCCTGATCGAAGTGGCGCACCAGCCGCACGTTCGGCTGGCGGCTCCACACATTCAGCGGATCGGCGATGGTCTTGCCCAGGCTCTTGGGACTATCGATCTCGACATCGACAAAGACCTGCGCGTACGCTGCCAGGTCGGGACAGAACGCCAGCGCCAGCGCGCATGGATCGTTGATCGAGCATCCGGCATAGCCAAAATAGCGCCGATGAAACTCGATATAGAAGCTGGTGGCGTCGGCGATGAAGCGCGTGACGGGCGATGCGTGCGCCAGCAATGCGTCGATATGCGCCTCCGTCAGCAGCACCTTCGAGGTAATATCCCACGGGATCAGCGTGATCGGCATGCCGCTGTGCAGGACGATATGCGCCGCGTGCGGATCGACGTAGACGTTGAACTCCGCCAGCGGCGTGGTGTTGCCCGGCACATCGAACGCCCCGCCCATCAGGATCACGTCGCCGACGCGCTCGACGATGCGCGGCTCGCGTCGAATCGCGAGCGCCACGTTGGTCAGCGGCGCGACCGCCACGAGCGTCACCGGCGCGGGCGAATCCATGATCTCGCGGATGATCCGATCGACAGCGTGATCGAGCGCTGCCGCTGTCCTCGGTTCGGGCAGATGGGCGTTGCCCAGGCCGGTATCGCCGTGGGTTTCCTCGGCGGTAAAGGCCGGGCGGATCAGCGGCAGCGCTACGCCCGGCACGACCGGCACCGCCGCGCGCAGCATATCGAGCACCGCCAGGGCGTTGCGCACGCCCTGCGGCAGCGGGCAATTCCCGCCGGTGACAGTCACCGCCGCCACCTCGACTTCGGACGAGGCGACCGCCAGCAGGATCGCCAGCGCGTCGTCGATGCCGGGATCGGTATCCAGCACGATGCGCGTCGGACCTGCCTGCGTCTCAGGCTGCATAGGACGTAAAACCATCTCTCCTCCTTCACAGATGCGCGCTCAGGCGGCCTCCCCGTGGCCCGCACTCCGGCGCGATGACCTGATGGGTCCAGCAGATCATTGTACCAGCGTCCACGCTTGCTAGCTCAGCGCCGGGTGTGAGAGCGAGCGAGGCCATAGGTACAGGCCTTAATCGTGCTGGTGCGCGGCGGCCGCGCAAGGCGGCACACAACCGCACGGCAGCGGTAGAGTGATAACAATTATTTACATTTTATGCGTCTGCATGGCGTGGCCGGATTGCGGGTAGGGTGTTGTGAATTGTGAACCCTTCACCTCCGGCTTCTACCACAACGTTTCCCGCGCCGCTCGTCGCCATCACGGCCCTACAACGCAACGGCGACACTCCCGAAGGAAGCGTCGCCGCCGGAACGTCGCCGATGACCGAAGGCTGCTAGCCCTGCCCTCCGACCCGATCCTTCAGGCTAGAGGCAGCGCGGAAGCCAACCGCCTTTGAAGCTGGGATTGTCACCTTTTCACGTGTGCGTGGGTTGGTGCCCTGGCGCTCGGCGCGGTTGCGGATTTCAAAGCTGCCAAAACCGCTCACCTGAATGCGATCACCGGCGGCAAGACGTTCGCCCATCGTCTCGAAAACCGCCTGAACAGCCTGTTTGGCCTGCGCCTTCGACAAACCCGTCCGCTGGGCAACCTGATCGACGAGTTGGGACGTGCTGATTGCGTTTGCCATACAATTCCTCCTGGTTAGGATGGTTGTTAGCGCGATTGTGCATTAAACCGCACAAATAGTCAACTTTTTCGCGTTGTCGGCTGCATCTGTTGACTATCCGGACAATTTGGCCTACCATCAATCGCACTGCCGACACGGTTGTTCTACGCTAACTATATCACACACTGTGCCAAAAGATCCGCACCAGCAGCCGTTCTAGGCCCAATTTGCCCCTGAAACGCCTTTTTGCCACGTTCTGGATCGTTTTATGTCAACTCAAAGAGCAAATCGAAGCAAAAGTTCGCGGCGGCAGAGACGAACGACCGTCGCGCTAATGGAGCGGATCGTGCTGAGGTGTAGAGGAAATCAGCACAATCGCATACACTGTGTCCCGAAGCGCTTCTTTAGATTCGGCACGAAGGAACTGAGCCATGCATGAGCCAACTCATACCAATCGACTGATCCACGAAACCAGCCCATACCTGCGCCAGCACGCCCACAACCCGGTTGACTGGTATCCCTGGGGTGATGAAGCGCTGAGCAGAGCGCGCGCCGAGGACAGGCCGATCCTGCTGAGCGTCGGCTATAGCGCCTGCCACTGGTGCCATGTGATGGAGCGCGAAAGCTTCGAGGACGAGGCGACCGCGCGCCTGATGAACGAGTATTTTGTCAACATCAAGGTCGATCGCGAAGAGCGGCCCGACATCGACGCGATCTATATGCAGGCGGTCCAGGCGCTCACGCAGCACGGCGGCTGGCCGATGACCGTCTTTCTCACGCCCGACGGCGAGCCATTCTACGGCGGCACCTACTTTCCGCCTGAGCCGCGCTACGGCATGCCCAGCTTTCAACAGGTGCTTGAGGCCATGCACGACGTCTGGCTCAACCAGCGCAACGATGCCGTCGCCAGCGCCCGCGATCTGGCGCAGCAGCTCTCGGATGCCGCGCAGATCCCGCCCGGCAATATCAGCCTCACGACCCGGCTGCTGGACAGCGCGGCGACGGCGATCCGCCAGCGCTTCGATGCGCGGCACGGCGGCTGGGGCGGCGCGCCCAAGTTTCCCGCGCCGCAGACGATCGACTTCCTGCTGCGCACCTACCAGCGCAGGGACGACCCCGAGGCGCTCAAGCAGGCCGAGACGACGCTGCTCAAGATGGCGCACGGCGGCATGTACGATCAGCTTGGCGGCGGCTTCCACCGCTACAGCGTCGACGAGCGCTGGCTTGTGCCGCACTTCGAGAAGATGCTCTACGATAACGCGCAGCTCGCCCGCGCCTATCTCCATGCCTACCAGCTCACCGGCAACGCCGAGTACCGGCGCATCGTCGAGGAGACGCTCGATTACGTCAAGCGAGAAATGACCGCGCCTGAGGGCGGGTACTACGCCGCGCAGGACGCCGACAGCGAGGGCGTGGAGGGCAAATTCTTTGTGTGGAGCCTGGCGGAGGTGCGGCAGGCGCTCGGCGAGGATGCGGCGCTCTTTGCGCAGATCTACGATGTCACTGCCAGCGGCAACTGGGAGCACACCAACATTCTGCACCTGCCGCGACCGCTCGAAGAGATCGCGCGGGTCACGGGGCAGCCCGTGGATCGGCTGCGCGACGTTGCCGAGCGCGGCAGGCGCAAGCTCTTTGCCCTCCGCGAGCAGCGGGTGCATCCTGGCCTCGACGACAAGGTGCTGACCAACTGGAACGGCCTGATGCTGGCAGCGATGGCCGAGGCCGGTCGCGTGCTGAAGCGCGAAGATTACCTCGACAGCGCGCGACGGAACGCCGAGTTTGTGCTGAGCACGCTCAGCCGTGACGGTCGGCTGCTGCATACCTACAAAGACGGGCAGGCCAAGATCCGGGGCTTTCTGAGCGACTACGCGCTGTATGCCGAGGGGCTGCTGGCGCTCTATCGCGCCACATGCGAGACGCGCTGGCTCTCCGCCGCCCGCGATCTCGCGGAGCATATGCTCGATCACTTCTGGGACGATACCGACGGCGGCTTCTTCCAGACCAGCGACGAGCACGAGACGCTGATCGCGCGGCCCAAGGACCTCTTCGACGAGGCGGTGCCCTCCGGCAATGCGGTCGCGGCGCATGTGCTGCTGCAACTGGCCGCGCTGGTAGGCGATCCCGAATATGACCGCCGGGGACGCGCGACGATCGAGCTGGTGACAGGCGGCATCCAGCGCTATCCGAGCGCCTTCGCCACGATGCTCAACGCGCTTGACTTTGCGCTGGCGACACCCCGCGAGATTGCGATCGTCGGCGATCGCGCTGATCCCGCTACCCAGCGGATGCTTGCCGCGCTCGACGAGCGCTTCCTGCCGAACGTGATCGTCGCCGCCGCCGCGCCCGACGATACCGCCGCCGTCGAGCTTATCCCGCTGCTCCGCGACCGACCGCAGCAGCACGCGCAGCCGACGGCCTACGTCTGCCGCTCGTTCGTGTGTAGCCTTCCGACTACGGATATAGCCACGATGGTGCAACAGCTTGCAGAGTAGGAACACAGGAACACAGGAACACAGGAACATGGCTATTAAATGCCTCTTTGTTCCTTGTTCCTTTGCTTCGTTCTCGGTTCTCGGTTCTTAGTTCTTAGTTTTCACTTCTCCCAATTGTTCTTTGTTCTCTGCTCTTTGCTCTCCGTTCGGCCCGACCTGCTCTGCTGGCGGCAGCAGCAGCCAGGATTGAACATCGAAGGGCGGCAGGCTCGCGTCAGGCCGTGCGTACGAGCCGTCGGGCAGGAGAATCTGCGCCTTGGCCGTATCGCGAAGATACGCCCGGAGCACCTGATCGCGGAGCCGCTGCACCAGATGCGGCGCTTGCACCGGAAACATCACCTCGACGCGCCGATCAAGGTTGCGGCTCATCACATCCGCTGAGCTGAGATAGACCTCTTCCTTACCGCCGTTGTGGAAATAGTAGATTCGGCTATGCTCCAGAAATCGCCCGACGATCGATCGCACACAGATCGTCTCCGACAGGCCGGGCACGCCCGGACGCAGACAGCACACGCCGCGCACGATCAGATCGATCCGCACGCCCGCTGCGCTCGCCTGGTACAGCGCCTCGATCAACTGCGGATCGGTCAGCGTGTTCATCTTGAAGATCAGGCAGCCGTTCCCGGTCGCCTGATGGTGACGGATCTCGCGCTCGATCAGCGCCGCGATCGACTGGCGCATATTGACCGGCGCGATAATAAATTTGCGGTAGGTGTCCTGCGCCGAGTAGCCCGTGAGATAGTTGAAGAGATCCGAGGCGTCGGTGCCAAACTCAGGGTCGGCGGTGAGCAAGCCGATGTCGGTGTACAGATGCGCCGTCGTGATGTTATAGTTGCCGGTGCTCAGATGAATGTAGCGCCGGATGCCGTCGCGCTCCTTGCGCACGATCAGCGCCGCCTTGCAGTGCGTTTTCAACCCCAGCAGGCCATACACCACGTGTACGCCCACGCCCTCCAACTGCTTGGCCCACTCGATGTTGTTTTCTTCGTCGAAGCGCGCCTTCAGCTCGACCAGCACCGTGACCTGCTTGCCGTTTTCGCGGGCACGAATCAGCGCTTCGACGAGCGGCTTGTTGCGGCCCACGCGATAGAGCGTCTGCTTGATCGCGAGCACCTGTGGATCTTCCGCCGCCGTGCTGATAAAATCCACGACCGGCATGAACGACTCGTAGGGATGGTGCAGCAGCACGTCGCCCGACTGGATCACACTAAACGGATCTTCGCTCTCCTCGAACGCTTCGGGAACGCGCGGCATGAACGGCGAATACTTCAGATCGGGCCGATCCAGACTGTACAGCATCATGAGCTCGGAGATTCCGAGCGGCCCGTGTACGCGGTATACCTCGCTCGACGCGATCTCCAGGTTCTCGATCAAGAGGTCGAGGATACGCTGCGGCATCGACTGTTCGACGGCCAGCCGTACCACGCGCCCGAATTGCCGCTGCCGAATACCGTGCTCGATCGTCCGCAACAGGTCCGCCGCCTCCTCCTCTTGCAGATCGACATCGCCGTTGCGCGTGACCCGAAACGGATACGTCTCCGGCACGTGCATGCCAGGAAAGAGCGCATCCACATGCGCCGCGATCACCTGCTCCAGCCAGACAAACACCTGCTGGCCGTCCTGCGTCGGCACCTGCATCAGACGCGGCAGCACCTCCGGCACCTTCACGCGCGCGAAGCGCTCGCCGTGGCGCGGATCGTTGACCACCACCGCCAGACTCAGGCTCAGATTCGAGATATGCGGGAACGGATGCCCCGGATCGAACGCCAGCGGCGTCAGCACTGGGAAAATCTCCTCATAAAACAGCCTGCGCACAGCATCGCGCTGCGCCGCGTTCAGCTCGGCGTAGTCGCACACGTAGATACCATGCGTCCGCAGTTGCGGCAGCACCTCATCGGACCAGCAGCGCCGCTGGAGTTCGGTCAGTTGATCGACGACCGGCTTGATCTGCATCATCTGCTCGATCGGCGACAGGCCATCCGGCGACGGCTCGATCACGCCCGCGTCGATCTGCTCGCGAATACCGGCCACCCGCACCATAAAAAACTCATCCAGGTTGGATGAGAAGATCGCCAGGAATTTGACACGCTCCAGCAGCGGCTGGCGGGCGTCCAGCGCCTCGCCCAGTACCCGTCGGTTGAACTGAAGCCAGCTCAGCTCGCGATTCAGATAGCGATCCGCGCCCATGGGCGGCAGCTTCGGGAACTCATCGCGATCGACCACTTTGCGCTTATGTTTCTTTGGCATAATCTGGCAGCACCTTGAGCCTGACGATCAGGATTAGACACGCAGGGGCTTCAGGGATAGCCGTATTGTAGCATGGCCGCCCAGGCGCGCGGCATATACATCGCCCTACTGGCAGGATGGATGCCACGAGCGGCAATTGACACGGTAGTACGACCAACGTATCATCGGTAGGACTACGTTCCCAGCCAGCCGCGATTGATCCAGAAAGGTAAAGCGAGTATGCTTATCGGCACGCACGACGCAACGCTCCATCAGGTGCAGCGCGTAGATCTGCATGGCACCTATTTCTACGATCTCATCTTCGAGCATCTGGACACACCAGGGCAGCTTCGCCGCGCGCGCGTCAGCGCCGAGTCGATCTACGCCAGCCCGCAGCCGGGCGACGCGATCCGAATCGCCTACCTGATGGGCGTCGTCACCAACGTCGAGCGCCGCGCCCACGAGTAAAGAGGAAACGACTGTGTCTTACGTACCGCCCACCCCCGCAGGTCCGTCGTCCGGCTCGAACCGGACGCTCTGGATCATCCTTGGCTCGATCGGCTTTGTCGGCGTCTGCATGGTGCTCTGCACCGCGATCGGCATTATTGGCGTGCTGACGCTGCTTGGACGGCAGACCGAGCAGGTCTTTAGCGAGATCGAGCGTGAGCTGAATGCAGACACCCAGTTCGAGCTACCGACCACCGAGCCGGTCGATGTCGGCGCGGCAGTTGCTGTCGGCACCACCCAGCGCGTCGGCGATCTGGATGTGACGGTGGTCGATGTGCAGACGACGGCGGGCGACGGCAGCCAGGAGCCGACTCCCGGCTATCAATTTCTGGCGGTGCGGCTCAAGATCACCAATCGCGGCGCGCAGCCGATCGCGCTGGAGGACGTGGCGCTGTGGACCTGGCTGCAAGACGAGGACGATTGGATCTACGATTGCTGTGTGTTTACGCAGAGCGATCCTGAGCTGCTTGGGGATGCGCTTCCCGCTGGCGAATCGATCGAGGGATCGCTGGTGTACGAAGGCCCCGACGATGTCGATACGATGTACTGGATCTATGAAGATCTTACGGGCAATACCCGCGCGGTTGTGCGGCTGCACCAGCTTACCGCCGATACCGAGGTCGCCGTGGTACGCTACCACACCGCGCTCGATGACTGAGGCATTGTTAGTGTGTCACCAGCGGCAGCCAACTGCGCGGCAGCCTAGGCCCGCTTGGAGGCAGCGCATCGACGTATCCTGTCATCGCAGGATGAATCGCGCAGTGGTAGCTATAGCGGCCTGCGCTGGGAAACTTGAAGGTGAAGCTCTGCCCGGAGGTGAGCGTGCCGGAGTCAGCCGCGCCGCTATCGAACGTTACCGTGTGCGCGAAGCTGCCCCGGTTGGTCCAGGTTACGCTGGCGCCGACTGACGAGACGCCGCTGTCGGGCTGATAGGCAAAGTCGACAATATCGACCGCGCTTATCGCCACATTCCGGCTCGATACGGCCTGGACCTGGCTCGATGCATCTAGAGCAGAGACGGCAAGCAGCAGGAGCCATGGGGCCACGATCAGGAGTTTGACTCGGCTCATACACACTCCGATCACATGCTTGCAGTGAGCGCAACCGGCGCTCTGGGACGCATGCGATACGCCTCCAATGTGTATACGCAATCATTGCGCAAACATGATCGATCCGTCTCGACGGCGATCGATTCTCAGATCTCGGAAGGACGCCTCAGAGGATTCCGTCGCGCTCAGCGCCCCGCGACCACGGTTTTACGCCGGGGCGCGACCAGCGCCAGCAGCAGGCCAAGCTCGTACAGCAGATACATGGGGATCGCGACCAGCGCCAGGTTCACCGGGTCGCTGGTGGGCGTGACGATCGCCGAGATAATCACGATCACCAGCACGGCGTAGCGGCGATACCTGGTCAGCGTCTCGCGCTGCACCGCGCCCAGCCAGATCAGCGAGTAGACGATCACCGGCATCTCGAAGAGCACGCCGTTGAGCAGCATCAGCCGCGTGAAGAGCGATAGAAAATCGCCGACCTTCGGCTCGATCGTGAAGCGCTCCAGGCCCTGGCGCAGCAGAAAGTTAAAGGCGGCTGGCACCGTCACGAACCAGCCGAAGACCAGACCCGCCACAAAGCAGATTGTGATAAACGGCAGGATCAAAAAGATGATCTGGCGCTCCCGCGAGGTCAGGCCGGGCACGATAAACGCCAGCAGTTGATAAACGATCACCGGCATCGCCAGCCCGACCCCGATCGCCAGGGCCACGCGGATCGCATTCGTAAAGACCTCAGCCGACTCGGTCGCCTGGAGCGTGACGCCCTCCGGCGTCAGGTAGTCGGCGATCAGCGAGATCAGCAGATAGTTGTCGTATGTCACCACGAAGAAGCCGAGGATCAGCCCGACGACGACGGCAAGCGAGGCCTTAATCAGGCGGCTGCGCAGCTCGCGCAGGTGATCGAGCCACGACATCATCCCTGGCTCGTCGTTGGAGTTTAGCGGCAGCGGCGTCTGAGCGCTATGCATGGTTTCTACTCACCCTACTCGTAGTGGCCGGTCGTCTCGATCTCGTGTGAGCCGTTGCTCGCGGCAGTGCCCGGCGACCGATCGGCCTGCGCCGTCGTCTCGGATCGCTCGCCCGTGGCTGCGCTGCCGCTCTGCGGCGTGCTTGGAGGCTGCGGCTCGTCGGAGGTCTTGAGCGTCTCGCGCAGCGGTCGGTCGAGCAGATCGTCGCGCAGCAGCTCGCGGCTGGCGGCCTCAAGATCGACGCGCGAGACATAGGCAAGCTGCTTCACTTCGGGCACGTCGGCGCTGACATCTTCCAGCAGCGCACGGCCATAATCGCGCACCTGCTGACGCGGGTCGAGCGCGCGCAGCTCGCGTAGCCCCTGCTCGATCTCGTCGAATTCGGGACCAAGCTCGGCGCGCAGGTTGCCGTACATCCGCCGCAGATCGCGCACGAACCCGCCAAGCTGGCGGCCCAGCTCCGGCAGGCGCTCCGGCCCGACGACCATCAGCGCGACGATCAGGATGATGATCAGTTCTGTAAAGCCAATCCCAAACATGACATCATGCTACCACAAAACGGGCGATCGATCGTTAATCAAAACCGAGGAGCCGCGCTATCGTGCGGCAGACGATCGGGGGATGCAGCCGTCGCCCCGCTAGTTGGGCGATACGGAGGCCGCTGGAGAGAACGAGAACGCCGCGCATGTGCGCGGCGCGATCTATAACCGTCGGCCTCGTGCTGAATCAATGGGACCGTTGGGAAACCAGCCGACTCTGCGTTTCGAGTTCCAGGTGTCGCGTGTCCCGTTCGTCGAACGTTGCACGTTCGTTCCCCGGCCCGGCGGCACGCTAGGCTGCGCGCTCGCGCAGGTAGTTCAGCGCGTCGCCGACCGTCACGATCTTTTCGGCGTCGGTGTCGGGAATCTCGACGTTGAACTCTTCCTCAAGCGACATGATCAGCTCGACCAGATCCAGCGAGTCGGCCTCAAGATCGTCGGTGAAGGACGCCGAAGCGACCACGCGGCTCTCGTCGACGCCAAGCTGCTCCGCGATCAGCTTTTTCAATCGTTCTTCCATGAGAGATCTCCTTGTGTAGGAATTAAGGCGATGTGTTTGTTATGTTCAGGACTCCCGTTGACTGACAACAGTGCCCAGCACACCATTGACAAAGCGACTCGAATTGTCGCCACCGAAATGTTTCGCCAGCTCGACGGCTTCGTTAATCACCGCCTTGGCAGGAGCAGGATCTTGGTCGTTGAGCAGCAGCTCCCAGATTGCCAGGCGCAAGATCGCCTTTTCGATCGCCGGCATCTGATAGATCGGCCAGTTCGGCGCGGCCTGCTCGATCACATTGTCGAGATACGTGTGTCGCTCCCACGCGCCGCGCACGATGCGCTGCGCAAACTCAGCGGCATCGCCAGGCAATGCTTCATCGTCCAGGCGTCGCTGCAACACCTGATCAAGCGGATGATCGGTAATGTCAAGCTCAAACAGCACCTGCATTGCCGCAATGCGCGCCCGATGACGCACATTAGCCACGCGCAGCCTCCACGTCCTGGATATACACGTTCACTTCACGAACATCCATGCCCACCATCTCGCGAATCGCATGGGCTACCGCCGCCTGGACCTGCTGACCAACGTCCAGCAGGTTCGCGTCGTTGTGCGCGATGACATACACATCGGCGCTGACCGCGCCATCCACGCGCGCCAGCACGCCGCCACGGGTGTGGCTGCCGGTCAAGAGTTGTCCGACGCGGGATGGTGGTACCGTACCCATACGGGCCACACCCTGCACATCCTGTGCCGTGCGACTAATAATGCCGATCAGCGCTACCGGCGACATCGTTACCGTTCCGTTTGGTACAGCCATGTTCGAGTTCCTAACGTTGATTCCAAGCCTCAGGATCTGCGGCGCGTCGCCGCGCAGCGCACAGATCGCGGTCGGGGCTATGCTTACTCACAGTACCGATTGATAAACTCGTTCAGATACCCGGTCGACACGTCGCCGCGCCGAAAATGGTCATCGTCGAGCAGCGCATGCTGAAACGGGATGGTGGTCTTGATGCCGGTGATGATACATTCGTCAAGCGCGCGCCGCATGCGGCTGATCGCCTCGGCCCGGTCGCCGCCCCACACGATGATCTTGGCAAGCAGCGAGTCGTAGTTCGCCGGGATGACGTAGCTCGAATAGAGATGCGAGTCGATGCGCACGCCCGGCCCGCCCGGCGGCAGGAAGAGATCGACTTCGCCCGCCTGTGGCATGAACTCGCGCGACGGATCTTCCGCATTGACACGGCACTCTATCGCATGTCCGGTCATTCTAACGTCAGCTTGTTGGAGTGTCAACCGCTCGCCCGCCGCGATGCGCAGTTGCCATTTGACCAGATCGACGCCCGTGACAAGCTCGGTGATCGGATGCTCCACCTGGATGCGCGTGTTCATCTCGATGAAGTAGAAGTTGCCCTGCGGGTCCATCAAAAACTCCATCGTGCCCGCGCCGGTATAGTCGATCGCCTTGGCTCCCGATACGGCTGCCTCGCCCATGCGCCGACGCAGCGCCTCGTCCACCACAGGCGATGGCGACTCTTCGAGCAGCTTCTGGTGCCGCCGCTGGATCGAGCACTCGCGCTCGCCCAGGTGGATCATGTTGCCATAATTATCGCCCAGCACCTGGATCTCGATATGACGCGCGACCGGCAAGAATTTTTCCAGGTAGAGCGCGCCGTTGCCAAACGACATCTCCGCCTCGGCCTTGGCTGTGGCAAACGCCCGCGCCAGATCGGACTCGACCGGCACAATGCGCATGCCGCGACCGCCGCCGCCGGCAGCCGCCTTCAAGAGCACGGGATAGCCGATCTCCTGCGCCAGCTCGCGGGCCTCGTCGACGTTCGTCAACGTCTGCTCGGAGCCGGGCATCACCGGCAGCCCAGCCGCGCTCATGGCAGCCCGCGCCGCCGATTTATCGCCCATGATCGCGATCACGTCGGGCTCCGGGCCGATAAACGTAAGCTGGCACTGCTTGACGATCTCGGCAAAGTAGGGGTTTTCCGACAAAAAGCCGTAGCCGGGATGTACCGCATCGCAGCCGGAGATCAGCGCCGCGCTGATCAGCGCGGGCGCGCTCAGGTAGCTTTTGCTCGGCGGCGGCGGGCCGATACACACGGCCTCATCCGACAGCCGAACAGCCAACGAATCACGGTCGGCCTGCGAGTACGCGACGACCGTGCGAATACCAAGCTCGTGGCACGCGCGGACAATCCGCACTGCGATCTCTCCACGATTGGCGATCAAGACTTTTTCAAGCATAGAGCATTCGGGATAGAGGCTGAGCCAGCCGGACCCTGACGCGCAGCCCGTTCGCCGCCGCCCGATCCGTCTGCGATAGCCGTTAGTACATTGTCATGCCGCCATCGACGGCGATCGTCTGGCCCGTGATATACGTGGCCGCGTCGGACGCAAGAAAGGCGACGATGCCGGCGATATCTTCAGGCTGTCCGAAGCGGCCTACCGGAATGTTTGCCAGCGCGGTTGCCTTGACCTCCTCCGACAAGTCCCTGGTAATATCCGTCTCGACGTAGCCGGGCGCGACCGCGTTGGCGGTAATACCACGCGAGGCCATCTCGCGCGCCACAGACTTGGTGAAGCCGATCAGGCCCGCCTTGGCCGCCGCGTAGTTCGCCTGGCCCGCGTTGCCAGTCAGCCCCACCACCGAGGTGATCGTGATGATCCGCCCCCAGCGCGCCTTCATCATCGGACGCAGCGCCGCCTTGCTCAGCAGATAGACCGACCGCAGATTGGTCGTCATCACGGCGTCCCACTCGTCGTCCTTCATGCGCAGCAGCAGATTATCGCGGGTGATCCCGGCGTTGTTGACCAGGATGTGCAGCCCGCCGTACGTCTCCTGCGTCGTCTTGAGCAGCCGCTCGATGTCGGCGCTCTGCCCAACATCCGCCTGCACCCCGGTCGCCCTGCCGCCCGCAGCCTCGATCGCCGCCACGACCTCAGCCGCCGCCTGCTGCTGACCGCGATAGTTGACGACGACGCTCGCGCCGCTGCGCGCCAGCTCCAGCGCAATCGCCCGCCCGATGCCGCGCGACGCGCCCGTGACGATCGCAACCTTGTTCGATAGATCGATCTGCATAGGAATTATGCTTGCTCCTTGGTTGATGATTCGGCCTCGGCCTGTCCATAGCAGCGCGCCACATTGTCCGGGCCGAGCGCCTTTTTGATCGCGTCGCGGCCCTGTCTCAGCTCAAACACAATTTTACGCCGCTTTGCCCAGCCCTGCATCTCCTTGGGAATGCGGCTGACCCAGTGTTTCGTTTTCGCGCCATGCGGATCGAGCTTGCGATAGACCGGCAGTTGCTTTTTCCGCCGGGTATCAATCTGCGGCAGCTCCGGCTGCTCCAGCACGCGGATCGCCTCGTCGAGCTCGTGCAGCGACGCAAAGGTGAACGGGAAGCGCTCGATCGTGATCACAAACGTCGCGTAGCCTTTGCCGGGGATTGGCAGCGGACGCGGCGGATCATAGGAGACGAGAGCGCCCTCTTCTCCCCCGCCGCTGCTGCGATGAACCCACGGCGTCATCGGCGACAGCGTGAATTGCTTATCATAGCGGATCTTCCAGTCAGCCATAGTCGATTACCAATCAAAGTTTCAAGTTTCATGTTCAAAGTTCAAAGTTTCCGGCGCTTGGTTCTCGTTTTGCTCCTTTGTTCCCTTGCGCTCTTGTTCCTTTGTTCTTGGTTCTCCCGCCCCGCCTCACGCCATCGTCCAGCCGCCATCCACGGCGAGCGTCTGCCCGGTGATGAACGACGCGCCGGGCGCGGCCAGAAACGCCACGGCGTACGCTACCTCTTCGGGCGTGCCCACACGCCGCAGCGCTGCAATCTCGATGCCCATCTTTAGCAGCTCAGGCGGCTGCTGCCGCAGCATCTCAGTCTCCACCAGGCCCGCAGCAACCGCGTTGACGGTGATGCTCCACGGCGCGACCTCACGGGCCAGCGCTCGCGTCATCCCCAGGATACCACCAGCGGCGGCGGCGTAGTTCGGCTGCGCGTAGCCGCCCGCCTTGCCCTGAAGCCCGGTGACGTTGACGATCCGGCCATAGCGCGCCTTCATCATCGGCTTGAGCGCAGCTTTACACGTAAAGTAGGCGCTCGTCAAGTCGGCGGCGATCACCTCGTGCCAGGTGTCCAGCGCCATGTCGCGCGCCAGGCTATTGCGCAGGATCGCCGCGTTGTTGATCAGCACATCCAGCCTGCCCCAGCGCTCGATCGACTCCGCGATCAGCGCCGTAACCTGCGCTTTGTCGCGCACATCCGCCTGGCGCGCCTGGACCTCGCCGCGCAGATCGGCGCACTCGGCCAGCACCGCCTGCGCCGCCTCCGTCCGCTCCCGATAGCAGAAGAGCACCCGCGCGCCGCCCGCCGCCAGCATGCGCACGGTTGCAGCGCCGATCCCACGCGATCCGCCGGTGACGACGACGACTTGATCAGAAAAATCCATCGATCAACCTTTGATCTCTTTGTTCCCTGGCTCGTTGTTCGCTGTTCGTTGTTCTTTCGTTTCCCGCATCACGGCATCACCCAGCCGCCATCGACCACCAGCGTATGGCCGGTGATGTACGAGGCTTCGGGCAGTGACAGAAAACGCACCGCCGACGCCACCTCCTCAGGGCTGCCGAATCGACCAAGCGGGATCGCGTTCAGCGCCCATTGTAGCTGACGTTCGGGCACCTGCTCGATCATGTCGGTTTCGATGTAGCCGGGCGCGACCGCGTTGACGGTGATGCCGTGCGGCGCAAGCTCGCGGGCCAGCTCCTTGGTCAGCGCGATCAGCCCCGCCTTGGCCGCTGCATAGTTGACCTGCCCGACGTTGCCGGCCAGACCCGCCAGCGACGAGACGTTGACGATCCGGCCATAGCCGCGCTGCTCCATCACCGGCAGCACCGCCTGCACGCAGACAAACGCCGAGGTCAGATCGATCTCCATCACCGCGTGCCACTGCTGATCCTGCATCCGAGCAAAAGGCGCGTCGCGCGTCACGCCCGCATTATTGACCAGAATATCGACGCGGCCCCAGCGCTCCATCGTTACATCAACCATCTGCCGCACCTCGATCGGCACACACACATCCGCGCCGTGGCTCAGCGCCGCGCCGCCGCGCCCGCTGATCAGCCCGGCCACCTCAGCCGCGCCGTTGCTGTTGTGCTGGTAGTTGACCACCACGCGCGCTCCGGCCTCGCTGAGCGCGAGCGCAATCGCCCGCCCGATGCCGCGCGACGCGCCCGTGACGATCGCGACCTGATCTTCGAGTGGTAAGCGCGGCAGCGTCATGGTCGCACCTCGACGACTCCGAGCGGCAGGGCGTTGGTCCAGAAGCGCTCGACCGATGGGCTGCGCTGCCAGGCTTCGAGCCGCTGGCCGGTTGTGGGATCGTACATGCCGACGACGACCTGATAGCTGCCCGGCCTGAGATCCGCCGGAAGCTTGAGCTGCCAGCGATCGTCGATCAGATCGCCCGCCTGCCAGCGCCAGGTCGGCGTCGCGCCGCCATTGGGCGTGCCCTCGGTGCTCACCGCCGCGCCCCCATCCGTGGCGATCAACTGCACAAACGTCGTGAAGGGCTGCGCGATCGTCTGGCGAGCCCGCCAGCGCAGCCGCACATCCAGCGTCTCGCCGGGCCGGAACGACTCGCGCTCGATCTGCGCATCAATCAGGCCGATCGCCTCGCCGAGCGTATGATCGCGCGTGGCTGCGGCGGCGGGCTGCGGCGCCTGGAAGTAGCTCCACGAGCCGCGTCGGTGTATGATCGTCGGCACCCAAACATCGGGCGCGACACAGCACGTGCCGAGTTCCTGCTCGCGCACAAGCGCCTCCTGCTTGAGCAGTTGCAGCAGCACGCGATACTGCGCCGGAGCGGCGGCGGTCGTCGCGGGCCACTCAACGCCGGGCGCGTCATTGGCATAGCCGGTCGCGGCCAACGTCTGCAGATTGAATGCCACGCCGAGATACTGCACCCGGCCCGTGCGCCGTGGCACGTCGAGCGTGTAGGCCGCCAGCGGCTGCGCATCGGCACCCTGCACCACCACGCGCAGCCGCAGATCGGGCTGGTCGAGCGCGTCGAACAGCTCCACGTCGATCTGCTGCCTGCCGTCGACAAACGCCGCCGAGTAGCTGACCTGAAGCGGACGCAGCGCTTGCAGCGCGGCAGGATACGCCTCGGTCTTTTCCACAACGACGCAGCACTCGTTCTGAAAGCGCACGGCCAGGCCATCGTGCGGCTGCGGCAGCGTCGGCTGCTCCAGCAGCAGCGTGCGCGTCGTCAGCGGGTGAAAATACCATTCGAGATATGTCGTCGGCGGATCGGTCAGCAGCCGGTGCGCCGCAGCCGTTCGGGGCTGTCCCAGCACCCCGACATGCAGCCAGTAGGCGGACGCTCCCGGCTTGCGCAGCGCGAATCGCACATCATCGGGCGTGCCATGCTCGCGCACCCAGCGCGCCGCCTCCACCAGCGACGGCGACAGCGGATGCTCGGCGGGCTCGGCAGCCACAGGCAGGCCGGGCAGGAACAGAGCGCCGCCCATCGCCGCCAGCACCGCCGTGCTCTGGATCGCCCTCCATACGCGATACCTGCGACGCTGTCGGCGCAGCAGATACCCCAGCGCATCAGCCAGCAGCCAGCCGAGCGGCACCACCAGCAGCAGCGCCAGCAGGTAGTAGCCTTTGTAGTAGATGTAGCCGGCGATCCGGCCACTCCGCCACAGCAGCCCCAGGCCCACGATCTGAAGCGCGGCTGCGGCGATCAGCCACAGCACGGCCCATCGCCGAGGCTCGCGCCACGCGCGCACCAGGCCCAGCAGCGCCAGCGCGGGCAGCGCCAGGCCAGTCGCCGCCAGCGGATCGCGGATCGTCTCGCCCTCGTGCAGCACCACCGCGCTGCCGGTGCTCGCCCGCGACCAGCTATAGACCAGCGCGAGCAGCGCTACGGGCACTACCAGCGCCCCGATCTCGATCAGCCGCCGCGACCAGCCGATCCGCTGGATCAGCAGCGCCAGCGTCACCGCCAGCAGCGCCACGGGCAGCCACGTCGTATAGACCAGCAGCAGCGCCAGCAGCAGCAGCGCCAGCGGCAGCAGACGCCGCGCTCCCCGGTGACGCGCCAGCACGTAGCCGACCGCCACCAGCAGCCATTGCGCGAGCATCTGGGGATAGTAGCTCTGGCTGGCAACCGCGCCCAGGATATAATCAGGCATCAGCAGCGCCGCCAGCGCCGCCGCGCCCGCCGCCGGACGCACCTGTCGCGGGACGCTCGTGACAATCAGCAGCGCGCAGCCGAGCACAGCCGCGATCACCGCCAGCGCCGCCAGCGGATAGATCACCCGGATCGGAGACAGCCCAAGCGCCTGCGCCGCTACCACGGTCAGCGCGGCAAAGCCCGGCGGATAGTCGGCCATCTCGATCAGCAGCTCGCGCACCGGCCCCGGATCGCGCACCAGATGCCGCTGCTCAAGGACGTAGTTCGCCAGCGCCGTGTGATGCACCGCGTCGGGCGAGTTGCCGATCGGCAGCAGCGACGGCCACGCCGGAGCCAGGACATGCCAGCCGACCACACCGATCACGCCCAGCAGCAGCGCCTCGGTCCAGAGATCGCCGCGCCGAAGCGGCGCGCCCGGTTGCCGTGCGCCGCGCGCCGCCAGATAGACCAGCGGCAGCAGCGCCAGAACGGCGGCCACGACGACCGAGAGCATCGCCAGCGGCAGGCCAAGCATGTCGATCGCCACGGCGGCGACGATCAGCGCCGCGACCGCCAGCGTGATCCACTCGAAGCCCAGCCCGACCAGTGTGCCAGGATCAGCGTATTCGTGCGCGTCGCTCCGCTCGCTTGCTGTCAGCGCTGCGGGTGCGGCTTCTCCGGGCTGTGACCAACCTTGACGTATCACGGGCAGGCCCTAGCCCTGCCGCTCGCGCGCGATCCAGCCTTCGATCGCCGCGACCGTGTTGACGCCGATCAGCTCGCGGCCAGGCGCGATACGCTTGATCAGGCCGCTGAGCACGTGACCATGACCGATCTCGACAAAGCGCGTCACGCCATCGGCTACCATCCGTCGCACGCCGTCGATCCAGCGCACCGGCGCGGTCACTTGCTCGATCAGCTCAGCCCTGATCGCATCCGAGTCGGTCAGCGGCTCGGCGGTCGCGTTGGCGATCACCGGCCACCTGGGCGGCGTGATCCGCCTGATCGCCGCGACTTCGCGCGCGAAGCGCCGGGCCGCGCTCTCCATCAGCGGCGAGTGCAGCGCCACCGAAACATGCAGCCGCACCGCGCGCTTCGCGCCGTGCTGCTTCGCCAGCGCCAGCGCCCGCTCGACGCCCGCGATGCTACCGCTGATCCCGTACTGCGCGGGTGAGTTCTCGGTCGCCACCACAACCGGCCCTGCCACGCTGGCATCCGCGCAGACCGCCCGCAGCGTCTCCTCATCCAGCCCCATGATCGCCGCCATCGTGCCCTGGGGCGTCTCCGCCATCAGCTCGCCGCGCCGCCGCACCAGCCGCAGCGCGTCGCCAAACTCCAGCGCGCCCGATGCGACCAGCGCGCTATATTCGCCGAGCGAGTGTCCGGCCAGATACATCGGCTGAAGATCAGCCTCCGATCCGGCCTGCTCGCGCACCGCCGCCAGCAGCGCCGTGCTCGTCGTCAGCAGCGCTGGCTGCGCATTCTCGGTCAGCGTCAGCTCGTCGTCGGGACCCTCGAAGCAGAGCCGCGACAGAGGAAAGCCCAACACCGTATCGGCCTCATCGAACACAGCGCGCGCCGAAGCATAGCGCTCATAGACTTCGCGGCCCATCCCGACCGCCTGCGATCCTTGGCCGGGGAACACCCAGGCTGTGGTCATGCGCTTCTTCTCCTTATCATTTCGTCGCAACAACTCCGAACGCTTCGGGATGACGAGTCACGCGGGTAAAACCAGCTTCCTGCAACCGGCGCAGCACGCCGCGCACGATGTTGCGGCCCGACGTGCTCTCCAGGTCGCCGATGTAGTGAAAGAGACGGCCCTTGCGCTTCAGCACCCGAAACAGGTATCGGTAGAACTCGCCGCCATACAGATGGCCCGCGAGGCTAAACATCGGCGGATCGTGGATAATCCGCGCAAACGACTCGCTCTCGAATGTCTGCACCACGTCGAAGGCGTCGCCGATCATCTGCACGATCTTGCGGTCGGTAAAGAGCGCCCGCGACCACGGATTGTAGCGCGCAATCTCAAGGCCAGCCGGGTCAAGCTCGATCGTCACGACCTCGCTCGCGGTTTTGGCCGCCTCGATCGCGGTATAGCCCAGGCCGGTCGCCGTATCCAGCACACGGCCCATCATCGGCGCGATCGTTTTGATCTTGCGCAATGTGTCGGCGTGCGGATCGATGCCCTTGATCCGGTGCATCGGCGTGCCCGATACCAGCATCGTCGGCGCGCCCGTGGTCGGCATCAGGCTGCGCACCCAGTGAGTATGCTCCGAGAAGATCCGAATCTCGTCGATCGTGTCGCCTGCGAGCACGAAGCATTTATTTTCCGCGCCCAGGATCGTCTCGGCATCGTCCCAGGTGAGCAGCGCGCCGCCGGGAAAGCGCGCCCCCGCCGCATCCAGCCCGACATCGACCGTCGTCAGGCCAAGATCCGGCGAGATCGCCGCGCCGGTCGATCCGGCCTGCCGCGCGCGCAGCAGCGGCGCGATGTGCACATGCGATAGAACGATCGGCTCTGCCATACACCCTGATCCCATCGTCGGCGCGCGCTACACGCTCCAGCGAATCACCGCCGAGCCCCAGGTTAGCCCGCCGCCGAACGCGGCAATCGCCAGGTGAAAACCCGGCTGCAACAGACCAGCCGCGTGCGCCTCGCAGATCGCGATCGGGATCGACGCCGCCGATGTGTTGCCGTAGCGATCGATATTGACGAACACGCGCTCCATCGGCATCTCCAGCCGCTTCGCCATCGCGTCGATGATCCGCAGATTGGCCTGGTGCGCGATCAGCAGATCGATCTCGTCGGGCATCAGGCCCGCGCTTTCGATCACCTTGAGCGTCGACTCGCCCATCGCCCGCACCGCATACTTGAAGACCTCGCGGCCCTGCATCGTCATGTAGTGCATACCGCGCTCGACCGTCTCCTGGCTGGCGGGACAGGCCGAGCCGCCGCCGGGAATTTCAAGCAGCTCCTTGGTGTCGGGCAGCGCGCCCAGGTCGATCGACAGCACGCCGACCGGCTCGGCGCTGGCCTGGAGCACCACCGCGCCCGCGCCGTCGCCAAAAAGAATACAGGTATTGCGGTCGTTGTAGTTCAGGAAGCGGCTCAGCGTGTCGCTGCCCACAACCAGCACCGTCTTCGAGGTGCCAGCGCGCACGAACTGCGCGCCGACGGCCAGGCCGTACGCAAAGCCCGCGCAGGCCGCGTTCACATCCAGCGGCCCGGCCCGCACCGCGCCGAGCTGCGTCTGGATCAGACAGGCCGCCGACGGCATGAGCTGATCGGGCGTGGACGTGGCGACGATGATCAGATCGAGGTCGCGCGGGTCGACACCGGCTCGATCCAGCGCCTGACGCGCCGCATGCACGCCCATGCTGGCGGTTGTCTCACCCGGCCCGGCAATGCGCCGCTCACGAATGCCGGTGCGCGTCACGATCCACTCATCAGATGTATCGACCAGCCGCTCAAGGTCGGCGTTTGAAAGCACGCGATCGGGAACATACATACCCCAACCGGTCAGCGCCGCATATGTCATACAAGCTTCTCCTGCCATCGACAGGTAGGCGATCCCAGCGAATCGCGTCTACCTCTAGCGCATCATCGAGGCCCGTGGAAGTATAGCCCCCACCGGCGATGGGATCGCGCTCCCGCATCGCCATCCTGACGGCACGCTAGGGCACGCGCATT
>DASUTC010000246.1 GCA_036374795.1 Herpetosiphonaceae bacterium | reverse complement strand
TCGCTTCCCAGGTGGTATCGAGCCAGAGGATCGTCCCCTGGTACGACGGCAGATTCGGTAGGGCTCGCCGTCGGGCAATCAGGAGCGGCGCTCGCGCGTCGGTGAGTATGGACTCCAGCCGCTCGGCAGGATACGCCGGATCAAGCGGCAGATACGCGCCGCCCGCTTTCAGAATGCCGAGGATCGCGACGATCAGCTCCCATGAGGCGTCAATGCACACGCCGACGCAGCAATCCGGCTCAACACCGAGCGTCTGTAAATGGCGGGCCAGCTGGTTCGCACGGCGATTCAGCTCTGCGTAGGTGAGCTGCCCGTCGGCGGCGACAACCGCAAGCGCCTGTGGCACGCGGGCGGCCTGGTCCGCGATGGTCTGGTGGACACACCGAGCAGCACGCGGCGGCGCGGCGGTGGCATTCCAGTCGTAGAGGATCTGCTGCTGCTCGGATTCGGTCAGGAGTGGCAGACAGTCGATGCGCTGCTGGGGATCGACGACCACGGCCTGGAGCAGCACCACAAACTGCGCCGCGAGGCGCTCGATCGTTTCTGGCTCAAACAGATCCGTCCGATATTCGAGGATCGCGACCAGCCCGGTCGCCGTCTCCGTCAGCACGCAGCTCAAGTCGAACTTTGCCACCGTGTGCTCGATATCCACCAGCTCCACCGTCAGATCCGGGAGCGCGATCGTCGAGCGTGGCGTATTTTGGAGCACGAACATCACCTGGAAGAGCGGCGAGCGGCCGAGGTTGCGCTCCGGCTGGAGGTGCTCGACCACCACCTCAAAGGGCAGATCCTGGTGGGTGTAGGCGTCCAGACAGGTGGCGCGGGTGCGCGCCACGAGTTCGGCAAAGCTGGGGCGACCCGTCAGATCGGCGCGCAGCACCAGCGTGTTGACAAAGAAGCCAATCAGCCCTTCCAACTCCGGGCGCGCCCGTCCGGCGATTGGCGTGCCGATCGCGAAGTCCTGCTGTCCACTCCAGCGCGCCAGCAGCACCTGGAACGCCGCCAGCAGCGTCATAAACAGCGTGCTGTCCAGTCGCTGGCTGAGCAGGTGTAGTTCGACCGCCAGCCCGGCCGGAAGCTGAAACGTCACCTGTGCGCCCTGGTCGCTGGCCATCGACGGACGCGGCTGGTCCGTCGGAAGATCGAGCAACGGAAGATTCGCCAGGTGGGTGCGCCAGTAGCCCAGGTGCTGATCAAGAACTGCGCCGGGTGTCATGCCGGGCGCCCTCTGGGCATGGTGCCCGGCGAGCCACTGCCGCTGCCAGACCGCATAGTCGGCATACTGGATCGGGAGTGGCGGCAGATCCACCACCTCGTCCTGGATACCGCCGCGATAGAGGATGGTCAGCTCGCGCAGCAGCACATCCATCGACCAGCCGTCGGTCACGATATGGTGCAGCGTCAGAATCAAGATCTGTTCGCATTCTGCCAGCCGCAGCAGCGTCGCGCGCAGCAGCGGTCCCTGCTGGAGATCGAACGGCTGCTGCACCTCGGCGCGGATCACCTGCTCGATCGCGGTCTCGATCTCGGCAGCAGCCAGGTCCGGGACAACCACGACGGGCAGGGGCACCGCGACCGTCGCGGCGATGACCTGCACCGGCTGCTCATCCACGACGGCAAATGTTGTGCGCAAGGTCTCATGGCGCGCAACCAGGGCGGTCAAGCTCTGCTGTAACGCGGTGGAATCGATCGCGCCGCGCAGCCGCACCACCAGTGGTCGATGATAGGCCCGGCCATCGGGCTGGAGCTGATGGAGGAACCACAGCCGCTGCTGTGCAAAGGAGAGCGGCAGCGGCCTGCCGTCGCGGGGAATCGGCACCAACTCCGGCGTGTCCTCGACCTGGCGTCCCACCACCTGGACAGCGAAGCTGGCGA
>DASUTC010000245.1 GCA_036374795.1 Herpetosiphonaceae bacterium | reverse complement strand
CGCGGCGTGGTTCCGCGCGGCCAGGGCTGGCGCTGGGTGGCGATCACAAACGGGCTGCTGGCAAAGTCGATCTCCGGATTGGGCCGCTCGAAGTGCAGCAGCGGCGGGATCACCCCGTGCTTCAGGATCATCGTGGTCTTGATCAGACCAGCTACACCCGAAGCGCGGTCGAGGTGACCGACGTTGGGCTTGGCCGAGCCGACCACGCAAAAGTTGGTGCGCGCGGTGAAGGCGCGGAAGGCTTTGGTCAGCGACGCGACCTCGATCGGATCGCCGAGCGGTGTTGCCGAGCCGTGCGCCTCCAGATAGCCGATCGTTGCCGGATCGATCTTCGACTGTTCAAGCGCGGCGATGATCGCCGTGGACTGGCCCACGACGCTTGGAGCCGTGTAGCCGACCTTCATATTTCCATCGTTGTTGATGGCCGAGCCTTTGATCACCGCATGGATCGTATCGCCGTCCGCCAGCGCGTCGTCGAGCCGCTTGAGCAGCACCACCGCCACACCATCGGCCCAGACCGCGCCCTGCGCGTTCGCATCAAACGTGCGGCAATGACCATCGGGCGACTCCTGCCCGCCTTCTCGGTAGAGGTGTCCCATCTTGACCGGCACGCGGACGGACACGCCGCCAGCCAGGGCCATGTCGCTTTCGCCATTCAGCAGGCTGCGGCAGGCCAGGTGCGTCGCAACCAGCGAGGTCGAGCAGAAGGTCTGCACGGCGAAGCTGGGGCCGCGTAGATTCAAGCGGTACGATACGTTGGTGGTCAGGCCGTCCTGGGCGTTCTCGAAGATCGCCGACTCATTGGTAATCACCGAGAAGGTTGGGTCGGCTGCCAGGCGCATCAGGTACAGGCTGATATTGGCTCCGGCAAAAACGCCAACCAGCCCTTTGTAGCGCAGGGTATCGTAGCCCGCCATTTCCAGAACTTCCCAGGCGCACTCGTGGAAGAGCCGCTGCTGCGGGTCCATCAGCTCGGCCTCACGTGGCGTGTAGCCAAAGAAGGCCGCGTCGAAATCCTCGACGTTGTCCAGCACATGGCGCGATTTGACGTAGGCCGGGTTCTGGACCACCAGCGGATCGACGCCCGCCTCGATCAGCTCGGCATCGCTGAAGTGGGTCAGCGATTCGACGCCATCACGAAGATTATTCCAGAACTGCTCGACGGTATTCGCGCCCGGAAAGCGGCCAGCCATACCGATGATCGCAATATCCTGCGAGCCGCCGGTTTCGCGCATCCGCTGGCGGCGCTGCCGGAGCTGCGTCTCCTGCCGATCGACCTGCGGCGCGTCCTGCGGCGCGAGATACTGCGCCAGCGCGCTGACCGTCGGTGCCTCGAAGAGCGCGACAGCAGGGATCTGGGTCTTGAATTCCTTCTTCAAGCGGGCAATCACCTGAAGGCTGATCAACGAGTTGCCGCCCAGGTCGAAGAAGTTGTCGTGGAGGCCAACCTGCTCCAATCCCAATACCTGCTGCCAGATCGCCGCGATGCGTCGCTCATAGTCGTTGTTGGGCGCGACGTAGGGCGTATCCAGGGATGGGCGGGCGTGCGTCGCCAGGCGCGTCTCGCTCGTGGCCTGATTGTCCTGAAGCGACTCCAGCAAGACCCACTGGCGGATACGAGTGTCAAGGTCGCCAATGGAGTGGACGATCTGAGTAGCGCCCCGCTCAAGCACGCGCGCAAAGGCGTCGATACCTTGCGCGGGAACCATCTCGTACTGCCCCAGCTTCGGGCTGTCGGCATGCTCAACGGTAAAATTCCAGGTATCCCAGTTCGTCGCCAGCCATTGGGTTCGTCCGCGCTGATTCGCGCGATGGGCGAAAATATCCATGAAGAAGTTTGCCGACGTGTACGCGGCGTAGCCCAGGCCGCCCAGGATCGCCGAGATCGACGAGAGCAGATAGCAGAAATCCAACTCGCGCTCCTCGACGATACGCTCCAGAATGTACAGGCCATAGGCTTTGGACGGAAATTGACTCTCGCACTGCGCCGTGGTGATATGCTCGATGACGTGGAAGTCGTCGGGATTAACATTGCCCGCGCCATGAATAATGCCGTGCAGCATGCCAAACCGGGCGATTGTTTCGCTCACGACCGCCCGCATGCTGGCCTCGTCGGCGACATTGGCGCTGCATACCATCACGTCGGCTCCCAGCGCCTCAAGATTCTGTACGCGGCGAATACGGCGGCTTGTCGAATCGTCAT
>DASUTC010000244.1 GCA_036374795.1 Herpetosiphonaceae bacterium | reverse complement strand
GCTATGTCAAGCACCTGCACGCTGCTGACTCGTACGAACGTTGCTCGCCGCGCGGGAATTGCTGCGTCGCCTATGACGATCTCTGCTCTTTCGCCTAGAGCCGTCTAAAACTTTCGGCGTATTTATTCTTGACTCCTGAACTTTATGATCGGTCATACCGTTAAGCTAACAGGACGTAGAAGGGACGACACACAAAACGAGATGCAGCAGCACGCTGATCACGGCCTGTTCAAGCCACCGCGTACGTCCTGTCACCTGACGAGTCGATCTTTTTGGAAGGAGAAAGGCGTTGTTTCGTTTCAAATTCGCCAAGCTGGCGATCATTCCCTTGCTGTTGCTCTCGCTCATGCCGATGAGCGCAGCCCGTCCCGCTCAGGCGGCGAACGGCGATCTGTGCTTCCCGGAGACGGGGCGCTGCATCAGCGGGCGCTTCCGCGCGTACTGGGAGGGTAACGGCGGCCTGGCCGTGTTCGGCTATCCGACCGGCCCGGCGATTCAGGAGCGCAACCGCGACACCGGGAAGGTGTATCTGACCCAATGGTTCGAGCGCAATCGCTTCGAGCTGCATCCTGAGAACAAAGCGCCCTACGATGTGCTGCTGGGACGCCTCGGCGACGATATGCTTCAGCAGCGCGGCATCGACTGGCGCAAGGAGGCGCGAGCCAACGCGCAGGCAGGCTGCCTGTACTTCGACCAGACCGGGCGCAACGTCTGCGATCAGGCCAGCGGGATCGGCTTCAAGACCTACTGGCAAACCCACGGCCTGGAGTTCGATGGGCGGCGCGGCGTCTCGTACGCCGAAAGCCTGGCGCTGTTTGGCCTGCCGCTGACGGAGCCGCGCATGGAGACGAACAGCAGCGGCGATCGGGTGCTGACCCAGTGGTTCGAGCGCGCGCGCTTCGAGTGGCATCCCAACGAGAGCAATCCCGCCTACCGCGTGCTGCTTGGCCTGCTCGGCAACGAGCTGCGCGGCCCCTACACCGGGCTGAAGCTGCCGACCGACGCGCCCTGGGTTCGCACCGGCAATCAGGTCGTGGCGCTTGCGAATGGCCTGCCGACTCTGACGCTGCCGCAGCATCCGAGCGGCGGACCGCCGCAGGTCGTCGTCGCGCCGAACGGCAACCGGCTGGCCTACTCCGATGCGGCCAATCCCAAGACGCCCGCTGAGCAACAGCTTGTGGTGTACGACATCGACAGCGGGACGCGCCGCGAGTTCCCGCTCGGCAAGGGCGGCATGGTCTTCGGCGGCGTCTTCTCGCCCGACAGCCAGCGCTTCGCCTATACGGTCATCTACACCGATGCTTTATCACGCTACGAGTTCCGCGTGCTCGATCTCCAGAGCGGCACCAGCCGCGTGCTGCTCCAGGGGTCGGCCCAGCCGACGCCGGTGGTGGTGGCCTGGAACGGCGGAGGATTGTTCGTCAGAAAGATCATCTACGCCTCGGACGCGCCGCCGCAGGGCCTCTTCCAGGTCGAGCTTCAGAGCGGCGCGCTTCAGACGATCGCCGAGGGCACTAACTACGGCGCGGAGCCCAGCCCCGATGGCCGCACGGCGGCGCTTGTCACCGGCAGGCTGGCGATTGGAGAGCCGCCACAGACCGCGCTCGGCGTGCTTGATCGCTCGACGGGCCGCACGACGACGATCGTGGCGCAGCGCCAGCAGTACATCGGCCATGTCGCGTGGTCGCCCAACGGCGGCAAGCTGCTCCACACCCGCACGCTGAACAACGGCGCGGAGCCCAGCTCGATCCACGTGACCAACGCCGACGGCACCGGCGAGCAAGCGCTGCGGCTCGACTCCGGGGCCTTCCCTGGGCGGTTGCAAGATGTCGTCTGGCGCAACAACGGCGCGCTGCTCCTGCTGGTCAACGACGGACCCGGCCAGGTGTCGGCCTTCGAGGTGGCGCTGAGCAACTTCCACCCGGCTGCCGCCAAGAAGGTGCAGACCTTCGGCAAGGATAGCGAATTTCCCGATGAGTTCGTGTACGTGCCGCGCTAGATCGGCCACATCCGAACACCGACTACAAGAGGGCGATGCAATATCGCCCTCTTGTGCTACGCTCGACACCTCAGCGCGCCGCGACCAACAAAAAAAATGTGATACACTCCTAGCTGCAACCATCATCTCTGGACCAACGCTTATGCGACTAACCATCCTAGGAAGCGGCACGTCGATGGGCATTCCCGTGATCGGCTGTCACTGCGACGTGTGTACGTCTATCGATCCGCGCAATCACCGCCTGCGCACATCGGCGCTGCTCGAACACGACGGCACGACGCTCTTGATCGACGCCGGTCCTGATCTGCGCACACAGATGCTCCGGCACCGCGTCACAAAGCTTGATGCGTTGCTGCTGACCCACGCGCACGCCGATCATATTGGCGGCATCGACGATCTGCGGCCTTTCACCATGCGCAGCGAGCGATCGCTGCCGGTCTACGGCGATCCCTACACTCTGGGCCGCGTCCGCCACATGTTCGACTATGTGTTTGTTGCCGGGCCGTCGCTGTCCACGCGACCGCAGCTTGAAACGCACTCGCTGCCTGCCCGCTTCGAGATCGGCTCGATCACCGTAGAGCCGCTGGACGTGATGCATGGCCCGCACGCGATCACGGCCTACCGCTTCGGGCCGCTGGCATATATCACCGATGCCAGCGCCATACCGCCCGAAAGCATGGAGCGGCTGCGCGGCCTCGACGTGCTGATCATCAATGCGCTGCGCTTCGATCCGCATCCGCTGCACTTTACCGTGAATCAAGCACTGGCGATCGTTACGCAGTTGCAGCCGCGTCGGGCATTCTTTACGCATATCACGCACGATCTCGACCATGCGACCGTGAACGCGCAGTTGCCGCCGCCCGCGCAGCTTGCCCACGACGGACAGGTGATTGAGATCGCACTCTAGGCCGGGGCGGAGAACCAAGAACCGGGTGCCATGCGGGTGCCAGACCCAAAGGGTACCCCGGCATG
>DASUTC010000243.1 GCA_036374795.1 Herpetosiphonaceae bacterium | reverse complement strand
CAGTAATGCAACAGCGATCTTTAGCTCAGCGAGGGTCGATTTGCCGCCGCCGGTTGGAAAGCTCACTGCCGATGAAATCCCTTTGTTCAGGTAACCTTCGCTAACAGCCTGTCGATGATTACGCCAAAGGAACGGCCGCTTCCTTGCGATATGGGCGAGTACTGTCGCCCATCGTGCGGGATCGACCCCCGATGGTGGAGGTGTATTGACCAAACCGGAGGAGAGTAGGTCTCTAAGTAGGTCGCCATAAGTCTTGCAACGCGAGAGATGCGGGTGTTCCCTGGGGAGCATGCAACGACATGATCACTCTCCCGAGACGTGGCTCGGCGAGGCGGATCGCAAGCGGCTTGCCGCAGCGCTTGCTGGCGCCCGTGAGGCCCGTGTGTATCGCCGGCTCGAGGCCCTGTTGCTGGTGGCCGAGGGGCATTCCGTGACCGAGGCGGCCCGCCGCTGCCGCGTCAACCGCTCCAGCGTGCACCGGTGGCTCGTCCAGTACCGGACCGAACATGAGGTCACCGCGCTCCGCGATCGGCCGCGCAGCGGGCGTCCGCGTCTCCATCACACCCTCACGCCGCGGCGGCTGGCCGCAGCCCTGGCGCGTGACCCGCGCCGCTGCGGCTACCAGGCCACGAGCTGGACAGTGCCGCTGCTGGCGCACGACCTGGCCGCGAAGGGCATCGCCGTTAGCCGCCGCACGCTGCGACGGCGGCTGCATGAGGCCGGCTATCGCTGGAAGCGGCCCCGCTATGTCTATGTCGCGCGCGCGGCGCATCTGCCGCAGAAAAAGGGGGGGTCACCCGACGTCTGAAGGCCGGCTGGCACAGGGGCGATCGGCTGCTGTGCCTCGATTGGACGCTGCTACGGCTGTTTCCACCGCTGCGGGCGACCTGGGCGCTCAAGGGCACTCAGGCGGTTGTGCCGATCACCGGCCGCAATGCCAAGCGGGTGCTGTTCGGGGCGATTGACCTGCGAAGTGCTCGCCGGGTGGTGCTGGTCCGCAATCGCGCCGCTCAGGCCGACGCTCAGGCATTCCTGCGCGCGTTGCGACGCCAGTATCGCTGTGCCGGCTGGCTCTGGCTGCTCACCGACCGGGCCAGCGCCCACACCGCCCCGCAAACCCTGGCACTGGCGACCCGGCTGCGCATTCGCTTCGTATGGTTGCCCCGGCAGACCCCCGAACTGAGCCCAATGGATCAGCTCTGGCGCGACCTCAAGCGTCTGATTGCAGCCAATCGGCAGGCGGCCTCAATCGATGCCCTAGCCGCCGATGCAGCTGATTGGGTTCTGACGTTGACGCCGCAGCAGGCGCGTCGCAAGGCCGGCATGGCATCCAAACACTTCTGGCTCAGAAAGCTGTTGCAGAACTTTTGGCGACCTACTTAGCCATGGACTGAACCCTCAGCATTTGGATCGGCTTCAACTTTCGCCTCAAGGTATCCTGAAGCCGGTCTGTCGTATCACAAGACACAAGGGCTTCACGATTGGTCTGGCTGCCGTCGATTACGATCCGCTCGGGACGGCCGTGGCGCTTGAGCGCCCTGCGCAGAAAGAGTTTGGCAGCATTGAGGTTACGTTGGCTGCTGAACCAGAATTCAACGGTGTCACCGCTACCGTCGATCGCGCGGTACAGATGCCGCCACTGGCCTCGGACTTTGATATACGCTTGGTCGACATGCCATTGGCTGGCCACCGGCCGCTT
>DASUTC010000242.1 GCA_036374795.1 Herpetosiphonaceae bacterium | reverse complement strand
CGAGGCCGAAGCGAAGGAGCGCCCCGTGCCCCCAGAGGGTTTGGAGGCGCAGCGCAAAGTGGACGTGACGGCCAGTGGCAGAGCCGCCACACGAGACATCTGTGCCGGTATCGCCCAGGCGCGTGCCCGCCGAGATCGCCGAGCCGTCGGCCCACTTGATGTTGTTCCAGAGATGATAGTAGTCGGTCGAATAGCCGTTGTCGTGGATGATGCGCAGCCAGCCCAGGTTCGTCGAGCACATGGTGTAGACCCGCCCGCCACGCGCCGCGCGCACGATCTGATCGCCGCCCGAAAAGTCGATCGAGCTGTAGGGCGTGTTCGACCCCGACCAGCCGTGCGGCCCGCCGCTCATGTACCACGACTGTCCCACGGCCCAGGGCAGACGTAGTCCGGTGGCAACCGCCTGCGTACCGACCTCGCCGGTCGCGGCGAGCGGGCCGCGCTCTCCGCTGCTGACGAGCGTTTCCGGTGCCTGCCGAACCAGAGCGCTGAATGCTGGCGTGCCGTCCACGGCTGCGATCCAGCCGTTCCCCGTCTCACGAGCGACGAAGAGCCAGCCTTCCGGCATCACATCTTCTACCGCCGGAGCTGGGATCACGACCGAGCCAAAGGCCCAGCGCTGTTGGTCATCACGCCGCTTGGTATTGACCTGGATCGATTCCTCAAGCGCCGCGACTTCTGCCGCAGGTGTTCCCTGGTGAGCGATGACCGCCTGGATCACCGATGTTTCCAGAGTGGTTCGATTTGCGCGGGCGGATACCCACGAGGCGAAGACCGGCAAACAACTGATGGCGAGCAGGCTCAGAAGCACGAGCAGCTTGTTGATCAGCGAGCGTTGTTGATGGCGAGCGACGAGCATGGCGATGGCCTCCCTTATACAACAGAGTGATTCAGGGATGAAGGTCGGGATGGGGCCGAAATGGCAGGCATTCGTGCGAACGCTTCATGCGTCAATGGGTGAGGTCGTTGTGGTTGGGGGGTACCTCCAAAATGAAGTGTGATTTCGTGGCCCACCCCGGCAAGCGGTCCTACAGGCAGTATATACAAAATATTAACAATTTGTCTATTGGGGGATTTCCCTACTCTACGCCCTCATGCTTGCGCGCGCTCGTTGGATCGGTCTTTCGACTCATGAGGGCGTGCGCGATGCTCGGCTATAATGTTGCTCGTCAACCACTTCTGAAAAGAAAGAACGAGGCATTGATGCAATCCAGGGTGTCGGCGTCCGCTTCGATTATCGTATGGGGCCGCCTCAGAATCGCAGCATCGGTCTAGCGCCGTTGGGCAAAACCTGATCGGGCGTGGATACGCTGTGACAGCGCCGTGCATGGGCGCGGGCGTCATGGCTGTTGAGCGCTACCTTGATCTCCCAACCGGCAGGATGTCTGCGCCACGGGGTGTCCTTCCCTGTGGCGTGTGCCGAGGGCGCGTCCGATGCTCCCTGCCGATCCCTGCCAGGCGCGGGTTGACGCACACATGGCAGTTCACGAACGCCAGCCAGCAGCACAAACAAACCAGCCACGGGGAACACCCTGTGGCTGGTTTGTTTGTGCTCTGTTCCCAGCCACCGCTGCACCAGAACGGTGGCTGGCCCTATGGTCTGGAGTTCAGAAGTGTCAACTTTCCACAACGCTCGATCTCAGCAGCCACGTGTACGGCAGCGTCGGCCCCATTCGGGCGAGCAGGCGTTTCAGTGTCTCAACTGCCAGCAGTACGTGTGCTGCGATCCGCTGCTTGCCGGTGTACAGAACCGCAACCACTGCCCGGCATGCCTGTGGTCGCGCCATCTTGACTGGAAGATCGCTGGCGATCGGCGATCGGCCTGCCGGGCGGCGATGCAGCCGATCGGCCTGACAACCAAGCACTCGCGGAATAAGTATGCCCAGGAGCGCGACGGCGAGTTAATGCTGATTCATCGCTGTACAGGCTGCGCGACGATTGTGATCAACCGTATCGCGGGCGACGACAGCGCCGCCGCGATCATCGAGCTGTTCGACGACTCGTGCGCCTCTCTGGCCGGGATACGGGCCGACCTTGCGATGCGTGGAGTGTGCGCGCTCGCCACAGCGGATCGCGATCTTGTGCGGCGACGGCTCTTCGGCGAGCGCCTGTGATCGCTCGGTTGACGGTGCGCTGACAATAAACGCGGATCAAGCATGGCAAGGAGAAGAAATCTATGCACGAAATGGCAGTGCTCAACTTCGGGCAGATCGATCCCGCGATTGAGAGTCGCGTCGACGAACTCCTGGCGCGGATGACGCTGGCCGAAAAGATCGGGCAGATGAATCAGGGCGATGTGGCGTTGATGGACGATCCCGACGCTACGATCCGCGAGGGCTGCGTAGGATCGCTGCTGTCAATCGCCGATCCCAGCGCGATCAATCACTACCAGCGCATTGCCGCAGCGGAGACGCGCCTCGGCATTCCGCTGCTGATCGGCAATGATGTGATCCACGGCTACCGCACGATCTTTCCGATCCCGCTCGCCGAAGCATGCACCTGGGACCCGGCGCTTCTGGAGCGGGCGGCGCGCATCGCCGCCGAAGAAGCATCGGCGTGTGGCACCAACTGGATTTTCGCGCCGATGGTCGATATTAGCCGCGATCCGCGCTGGGGCCGTATCGCCGAAAGCGCGGGCGAGGACGTATTTCTGGGCATGACGCTGGCGGCAGCCCGTGTGCGCGGCTTTCAAGCGGCGGATCTCGCAAGCGGAAAGCGTGTCGTCGCCTGTCCGAAACATTATGTGGCCTACGGTGCGGCAGAGGCTGGCCGCGATTACAACACCGTTGACATCAGCGAGCGCACGCTGCGCGAAGTGCATCTTCCGCCGTTCAAAGCCGCGTTCGACGCCGGAGCGGGATCGGTGATGAGCGCATTCAACGATGTGAATGGCCTGCCCGCCACGGCGAATCCCCTGACGCTGCGAACCATCTTGCGCGATGAGTGGCAGTGGCATGGTGTGGTCCTGACCGACTACAACGCGATCGGCGAGCTGGTCGAGCATGGTATCGCCGAGGATCTGCGCGCGGCTGCCCGGCTTAGCGTCCTGGCAGGCGTAGACATGGACATGATCACCAACGCACTCGGCGCGCATCTGGCCGATCTGGCGGCGCGCGGCGAGGTGCCGGAGGCGCTGATCGACGCTGCGGTGCGGCGTATTCTGCGGCTGAAGTTCAAGCTTGGCCTGTTCGATCGGCCCTATGTCGACGAATCGCTGGCGGAGCGCATCATCCTGCGACCGGATTTTCGTGTCGCCGCGCTCGACGTTGCCCGAAAATCGATGGTGCTGCTCAAAAACGATGGACAGCTCCTGCCGCTGTCGGATACGACCAGGCGCGTGGCGGTGATCGGGCCGCTCGCCGACGACCGGCACGCGCCGCTGGGCTGCTGGGCGGGGCAGGGCCGCGCCGACGATGTGCAAACAGTCCTGGATGGCCTGCGAGCCGTAGCTCTCCAAGGCGTTGCGATCTCGTTCGCGCGCGGCTGCGACGTGACCGGCGACAGGTCAGACGAGATTGACGCGGCGGTAGCGGCGGCGCGGGCCGCAGATGTGGCGGTGCTGGTGATCGGCGAAGATGCAAAGATGAGCGGCGAGGCGCATTCGCGGGTGCATCTTGGCCTGCCGGGCAAGCAGCAGGCGCTGCTTGAAGCGGTCCACACGACCGGCACGCCTGTGGTGGTCGTTTTGATGACGGGCCGCCCGCTCGTGATCCCGTGGCTGGCCGAGCATGTTCCGGCGATCTTGCTGGCGTGGCACGGCGGGATGACGACGGGCCGCGCTGTCGCCGATCTGCTGTGGGGCCACGCCAACCCATCGGGCAAGCTCACCGCCAGCCTCCCGCGCGCCGAAGGGCAGATCCCGATCTACTACGCCCACAAAAACACGGGTCGGCCCGCGCAGGGCGCTGGAACCAGGCAGTTCGACGAGGCGTTTCGCTCGACTTATCTCGACGAGCCGAACACGCCGCTGTTTCCGTTCGGCTTCGGCTTGAGCTACACCACCTTCGCCTACGACGATCTGGTGATCGAGACGCCGCGCATCAGCCGCGACGGGATGCTGATCGCGCGGGCAGTGGTGCGCAATACGGGCCGACAGGCGGGCGACGAGATCGTGCAGCTCTACATCCGCGACGACGTAGCCAGCGTTACCCGACCCGTCAAGCAGCTTCAGGGCTTTCAGCGGATCGCCCTTCAGCCGGGCGAGCAGCAGAGCGTGCGCTTCGTGATCCCCGTGCAGCAGCTTGGCTTTTACGGCTCCGATATGCAGTATGGAGTGGAGCCGGGCAGCTTCACCATCTGGATCGGGCCGGACTCGGCGCGCGGCCTGACCGGGCGCTTTGAGGTGCTGGCGGAGCGCGCGGCCACTTAACAGCTCAAAATGCGGAGGCGCACGATGCGCCACGCTCTGGTCGTTACATCCCGATCGCCACCGACAGCGCGGTTTGCAGATTGGCGAACGTGCGCAGGCGCTTAACGGCGACACCCGCGCTGACCAGCGTCACCGCCACCTCCGGACGCACGCCGCTGACGAAGCACGCGCCGCCAAGAAGCTGCGTAGCCTCGGCCAGCCGTACGATATGCGCTACAACCGGCGGATCGATCGTGACAACTCCGGTGACGTCGACGATCACCACCCGTGTGCGCTGCTGACGGATCTGCTGGAGCACGGTTGTCAGCAGTTGTTGTGCGCGTCGCTCGTCGATCTGCCCGATCAACGGCACGGTCAGCACGCCCTGCCACACGGGCAGCACCGGCACCGCCAGCTCATCGACCGTGTGACGTAGCTCTGTCACCTCGATGCGCTGATGAATCTGGCGCTGCGAAAGATCCACAATCTGGCGGAGCAACTGCACCACCGCCTCCAGTTGCGCGCCCTGGATCACCGGGATCTGGTGCAGCGCCGCCTCGTACTCGTGGCGATCGATGCCAAGCCGCTGTGGAGCTGCCGCATGCCATGCGGCATCAAGTCGATCGCGACAAACAAGATTCCGGTTTTCGATCGTGCCGATCGTGAGGCCGTTGACGACAACCGGGACGATGATCCAGGCCATGCCGCCATGATGCTCCTCGATCACCGGCAATTGCGTTGTAATCGCCTGTGCCCGCGCCGCGCGCATCTCCGCCCCAAACCGCTCCCAGCCCTCACGAGTGCCGATGAGCTGGTAGAGCGAGGCGCGATCATACGCCGACATATCTTGCGCGTGAAACTGTTTGAAGTGCTCCTCGTCGAGGAAATGATCGAGGCCGAGGCCCGCGCTGCTGCGGACATCGAAGCCAATGCGCGTGACATCACGAATGCTCGCCATGAGATTCCATAATGTATTCGGCGGCAGGAGCTGGAAGATCGGCGGGCTTGGACGACGCAGCGTGTCAAGATACGCTAACGCCTGCTCAGGCGTCGCCGTCCCTGCGGCCAGGTAGGCCAGCGTAGTGATCCCAAAGTCGCCGCCGGGCTGTCCAAACAGGCGAACTCCCCGCGTCCAGATCGATGGAAAGCAGATCAGGAACGGCTCGAAGGGCTGGCGATTGCCACGCTCATCCCGAAAGTCGTACGTCGGCGTGATCGTGAAGGACGAAATCGGCTGCCACGCGCCAGCAGCATCGAGGTATTGAGGCTGCAACGTCTTCCACCAGCCGCCTACCGGCACCATCGAGCCATGCACGAAAAAGATGGTGTTGATGTCGCTTTCCTGGGGCAGAGAGAGCGCGTACCAATCAGGCGTTTCATCGTGGGTGCCATCATAGGTATCGTACCAGCGCCACACGTCTGGTGATGGCTCATCGAGAATGTAACGAACATCGCGCATACCGTCGCCGCAAGGCTGCATCACACTGCACTCGATGGTTGTTCCCGGCTGATGGCTTGCGAGCCAGGAGGGGGCACTCTCAGTCGGTTGGAGAACGTCGGTGTCGGGGATCAAGTTCATGCCTCCGATGGTAGTTGCGCGGGAACGAACGGATCGCGAGCAGCGCATTAGACGAATGATCTGTCACGTTACCATTCTACGATGCGCTGCTCGATTTTTTAATGAGGTTTAAATTACAATTGGGATCAGCAAGATGAACCAGGCGCGTACTGGACGAAAGAACAAAGAACAAAGGGAGCACCAAGAACCCATGCTCCCGAACAAGCGGAGAACCGAGAACCCGAAACGTGAAACTCGAAACCTGGAACCTGCAACTCGAATCAATCAAGCTCAAGCTGGGCGGCGATCAGCCCGGCAAGATCCGCCACGGTTTCGCGGTCGAAGGCCAGCCGCGCGCCAGCCGTCCGATACAGCTCAGGCACCGGGCGCGAGCTGCCCAGGCTCAGCGCGGCGCGGTACTGACGAATCGCGGCCCGCTCATCGTCCAGGGCATTGCGCCAGATTTGCAGCGCTCCCAGCCGCGCCAGCGTGTACTCGATCGAATAGAACGGCAGCGCGATGATATGCGGGCCGATCTGCCAGCGCATGCCGCGCTCCCGCTCAAGGCCGCTCCAATCTTCTTCGGGAAAGAAGCGCTGCTGCAACTCGCGATACCGGGCGTCAAGCTCGTCCGGCGTGACGCCGGGCGACGCCTCGGTATAGACCCAGTGCTGAAAGGCATCCTTGGCGACGATATTGCGCAGGCTGGAGACTACAATATCAAGCTCCTCGTGAAGCGCGCGGCGGGCATCCTCGGCGGAGTAGAAGCCGCCTTCCTCGACCGTCAAATAGGGCGTCGCCAGCAATTCCAGCGCCTGCGAGGCAACCTCGTTGAACTCCTCCGGCGTATCCACGATGTACCAGATCAGCGATTGATTGGCGCTGGCCGCAAGCGCGTGCAGCGCATGACCAGCCTCGTGCAGCAAGATCATCACATCGAGATGAGTTCCCACGGCGTTCATAAAAATGTAGGGCATTCTGGCGCGCGCAAAGAAGTTCTGGTAGCCCATCAGCGCCTTGCCCTGGCGCGCTCCGAGATCCAGAAAGCCGTTGCTCATGCGCCGAAACGCCTCGCCAAACTCAGGATCGATGCGTGTCAGGATGCGGGCCACGCCTTGCTCAAGCTCGTCGGCGGTGCTGAACGGACGCAGCGGCGGACGGTCAGGGTCGTCTACGCGCGTGTCCCACGGTCGCAGCGTGTCCAGGCCAAGCCGCCTGCGACGACGTTCGGCCATGCGCGCTGCAAGCGGCACGATCTCAGCCTCGATCGCGGCATGAAGCCTCAGGCTGTCCTCCGGCGTGTAGTCGAAGCGCCTGAGCTTCCGCCAGGCGTAGGCCCGGTAATCGAGACAATCGGCGTTGGCCGCGATCTTGCGGCGCAGCGCGAGCAGTTCGCGGTAGAGCGCGCTGAGTTCGTCGCGGTCGCGCAGCCGCCGGGCGGCAATCGCCCTCCAAGCCTGCTCGCGACGGTCGCGGTTGGGATCGAGCAGCCGCTGCTCGGCCTTGGGAATCGTCAATTCCTGTCCGTCCAGCACGACGCCCATCGCGCCGGTGATGGTGTAGAAGCTGCCGGAGCGTGCCTGCTCCTCGGCCAGAAGCGGCAGATTGGCCTCGCGAAAGAGATCCGCCTCGCTCTTGAGGCGACGCAGCAACTGCTGATATTCGGGCTGCCGATCAAGCTGCTCGACACCGAGCAGCTTGTGTTTGAGCTGCTGGTTGGCCGCTAGAACCCTGGGCTCGATCGCCGTCGTCAGATGTTGGTAGCGCTGCTCGGCTACGGCATCGGCTGTGTTTTCGGTCTTTGCCCGGAACGCAGCGGCCTGCGCTTCCACGATGATCGCCTCAAGATCGCTCCAGCGGGCAAGCCAACCAGCGATCGTTTCAGCGGCCAGCGGCTCGGCGAGCAGCGCGGAATAGAACGGCTCGATCGTCTGCCAGTTGTAAGGATCGATCGATGTGAGGTCTGCCATGCGTGCCTCCTCCCCGGATGGTGGCATCGGGGCGATACGGTGTGCTCGTCGACGCGACGTAGCTGCTCGGCCGGGCGCATGAGGCCAGCGGCGACAGGTGTCTCGTCGCCGCTGGCCTGGTGACATGCAGGATGCTACAGCACGGCCCGGTTGTCAAGCCGTCAAACCGTCACGGCCCGCTTAAGTCTCGACGAGGCGCTGCAACTCGCCGAGCGTTTGCTCTGGATGCATGACCAGCGACTCCAGGAGGATCTGGAAATCCCTGAGCATCCGCGCGATCGTCGCATCGTCGAAGCAGTGCCCATAGTATGACATATACAGCGACAGCGAGCGCAGCGGCCAGACCGTTACGCGCAGCGCATGCTCGGTCTGCGTCTCGCTGCTCAATGGCCGCATCCAATGCGCTCCTTTTTCGACAATCGCGGCCTCGATCGGGAAATTTTCAAAGGTCAGGTATGTCTCGAACAAAGGCTGATCGGCAGGAACATCGCTCCACGCTTTGATCTTGACCAGCGGCGTGTACTCATACTGGCGCTGCTCGACCTGCCGGAGCTGGAATGCTTGCAGCCATGCGAGGAGCGGCGCTTCCTGGCTGATCTCAACCCGCATCGGTAGGATCGTGTTGCATGATCCGACCATCGTCTCGATGCCCGGCAGGTCGATCGAGCGTCCCGACGCGACCGAGCCGAAGACGACATCCGCCTCGCGGGTGTAGCGGCTGAGCAGCAGCGCCCACGCGCCCTGCACGATGGTATTCAGCGTCAGTTGATGCCGCTGGCCGAGCGCCTGAAGTTGGTTGGTCGTCGCTACTGAGAGCGATAGCTGCTGCTGGAAAAAGCCATCGCGCCGCCGCGCCGGATCTCCGGCCAGGCTTGCTACCAGCGGCGTCGGCGCGGTAAAGCCCGTGAGCTGGCTGCGCCAGAACTGCTCGGCTGCCGTAAGATCCAGCCCTTGCAGACGGGCGATATAGTCGCGGTACGGCTGAGGCAGCGCATGGCTCGCCTCGCGGCCCTGGCATGCCGCCTCGTAGCACTCGAAAAAGTCCTTCATCAGCAGCGGAAAGCTCCAGCCGTCTTGCAGCATGTAGTTGAAGCCCCAGAAAAACTGATAGGCTTCCTCCGAAACCTGGAAGAGCGCCAGGCGGGTGAAGGGCGCGCGCGATAGGTCAAAGCCCTGATCCCGAACCGATTGGATATACGCCGCCAGACGCTCCTGCTGCTCCACCGGCGAGAGGCCACGCCAATCGTGCTGCTCGATCGGCATCGGCACCTTGCCATGCACGACTTGCAGCGGACGCTCGATGCCCCGCCATACGAAGGAGGTGCGCAGGACGGTATGCCGATCGATCACCTGCTGCCAGGCGCGACCAAAGGCGGCCACGTTCAATGGCTGAAGGAAGAAGTTGCCAAAGACGAGGTACAGCCCCGGCACCGGCCCCGCGATGTAGCGCAGGACCATGTGTTCCTGTGCGGGTGCCAGTGGATAGATGTCTGTCACCGCGCCTCTATCGGCCAGTATCGTGTCGAGCTGCGACTGGCTGAGCCGCGCCAGTGGAAAATCGGAGGGCGTGTAGCCGGAGGTATCCGGCAGCAGACAATGCTCGATCAGCGCTCGTAGCGCGGCGCCGTGCCCGTGCGCAAGCTGCTCGATCGTCGTCTTCCGGTAGCGTCGCGGATCATAGCTCCAGACCAGACTGAGGCAATCCTGGCTGAGCGTCGCGCTCACATCCAGCGCGTAGCCCGGCATCGCCTGCCGCGTCTGCGCTACAGGCGCGAGCGGCGTCGCTTCGAGCAATGCCTGATCACTCGCTCCGTGATAGGTAAAGCGGATCTCTGGCTGCGGCAGCGCTTGAAGCTCCGACGCGATCGATCGATCCGGGCTGAGATGCCGGAGGATGCCATAGCCGATCCCCTGGCTGGGCACGCCGCGAAGCTGCTCTTTGACGAGCTTCAGCGCCGCTCCTGCGTCGTCGGTCGCCAGCGGTGAGAGATCGAGGAGCACCGGGAAGCGGCTGGTGAAATTCCCGACCGTCCGCGACGGGTCCAGATCGCCGAAGACGCCGGATCGCGCGTCGCGTTCGAGATCGACACGCAGTGCTGGCGAGCCGGTCCAGCCAGCGCTGCTTTGTATGAGCGCCGTCAGCAGCAGATCCTCGACCGTCGTTCGATACGCTCGATGGACGTTATGCAGCAGGGCGCGGGTTTCCTCGTCGCTCAGCTCCACAACGATCGTCGCCTGGCCTCCTGGCTGGTCGTCAGGGGCATTGACCGACGGATCGTGCAGCAGCGCGATCCCCTGATCGTTCGATGCAGCGAGCCAGTAGGATCGCGCCTCCTGATCGAGCGCGGGCCTGGCTGCCCATGCAGCCAGGCGCTCGGCCCACTGCTGGAAGGAGGCCGTCTTGGGCGGCAGCGCGACAATCTCGCCACGGCTAAGCTGCTGGTAGGCCATCCAGAGATCGTGCAGCACCAACGCCCATGAGCGCTGATCGTGTACGAGCTCGTGGCTCACCAGCGCCAGCCGACCGGGCAGGGATGGACCGCGATCGACAAAGACGACTGACAGCACCGGCCCTGCCGATAGATTCAGGCGCGCACGCGCCGCCGCCAGCGCCGCATCGGTAGCGGCCTGATCTTCCGGCGCGTGCGCCGTCAGATCGACGTGGCTGAAAGGAATATCGGGGTCGGGCGGGGCGATCGTCTGCTGCCAGCCCGCATCGGTAGCGTGAAAGCGCAGCCGCAGCGCGTCATGGTGCTGCACAACATGCGCGACCGCCGCCTGAAGCCAGGTAGCGCGCAGCCCTGGTGGTGTTTCCAGCACGAGCTCCTGGTATCTGCGGCTCAGATCCGGCTGTGCCAGCGTCTCGCGCTGTACGGGCGTGAGCGGAGTCGGCCCCGTCACCTGGCCTTGCTCCGCGCCAGGCGGCACGATCCGCTCGGCAACCTCAGCCAGCTCCGCGATCGTCTGGTGCTGAAACATCTGCTTGGTCGTGATCCGCAGACCGGCCTGCTGAGCGCGCGTGATGATCTGAAGGCTCAGGATCGAATCGCCGCCGAGCGCGAAGAAGTTGTTATGAATGCCGACGCGATCGATCCGCAGCACTTGTGCCCAGATGTCGGCTAAGATCTGCTCGAACAGCGTGCGCGGCGCGACCAGCTCGGTGTCGAGGTCGAGCAGGAGCGGCGGCGGGAGCGCATCGCGGTCGATTTTGCCGTTGGGCGTCACCGGCACGCTCTCGATCAGCACAAACGCCGTCGGGATCATAAATTCGGGCAGACGCTCCTGAAGATAGCTGCGCAGGATCGGCGTCAACTGCTGGCTCTGCCTGGCCTGAAGCGGATTGTTGGCGTACGCGCTCCACTCCGCGCGCTCGCGGATGACCGGCGATGCGATCTCTACGAGCGCAGGTGCCTGCTCCGATACGCGCCGCAGCACGAGATCGTAGCACTCGCGCGCCGCCGAGCAGCGAATCTCGACAGTGTACGGGAGATCGCGCTCCAGCGCCCACAGCTCCTCAGGATCGATGCCTGGCTCTGTCGTGGCGCTCGACAGAGACGCGCGCAGCTCGGCCACGGTGGGCAGATCGGCGGCGTGATTGAGCACGGTTTGCGCGTGGATGTCGTCTTGGATGCGCCCGTTCGGCACGTTGGCGAAGCCGATGATCTCCGGCGCGGACGCTTGCAGCGCCCGGCGGAGCGCGGCGGGCGTCATCTGCTCCTGCTGCCAGTCGCGCCAGGATTGTCCGGCAAACGTCGGCTGCATGTCGAGGTAGAGCGTGACATCGTAGCGGAATTTGGTCAGCTCGTTGTGGCTACGACCGCGCTTAAGCTGAGCGCTGATGTGTCGAATCCGGGGGATGTCCTGCTGAAGCGCCGCGAAAAACGACGGATCGACTACTAGCTCTTGCTCCTGCGCCATGGCGATCTGTACACGACGCCGAAGCTGCTCAGGCGCAAGCTCATCGCTGGCCCGGAATAGCTCGACCGAGGTATGAAATGTGTCGAGCAGCCGCAGGTTGCGCACGTCGCCGACGAAGATCGCGCCGCCCGGAGCTACCAGCCGCGCCGCTCCTTCCAGCACGCGCGCCAGGTACTCCGCGCTTGGGAAGTACTGGGCCACCGAGTTGATGATCACCACGTCGAAGGCTTCGTCGGCGAGGCGATCCAGATCGTCGGCTGGCCGCTGGTGGAGCGCCACGTGTGCCAGGCCGCGCGCCTGCACATGTCGGTTGAGCGCCTCAAGCGCGACCGCCGAGATGTCGGTGCCGACGTAGCGCAGGCATTCGGGGGCGACGCGGAAGAGCAGCAGGCCGGTGCCGCAGCCAAGCTCCAGCACGCGCCGGGGCCGCAGCGCCAGAATGCGATCGACGGTTTGATTAACCCACTCCTGCATCGTCTCGGCGGGCAGCGCCTCGCCTGTGTAGCTGCTGTTCCAGCCGACGATGTTAAAGGCCGCATCGGCATCAGCAGCGCTCTCGGTGTAGGCCGTATCGAAGACATGCTCCCAGCTTGTCACGTGCTCCGACTTCCAAGTTCCAAGTTCCGAGTTTCGCGTTTCGAGTTCTGAGTTCTGAGTTCCTGGTTCTTGGTTCTGCTCCGGCACGACATACGCCACCAGCCGCTTATGCTGTGGATTGTCGTCGCGCGCCACCACGATCGCCTCGCGCACGGCGGGATGCTGCCGCAGCGTGGCCTCGATCTCGCCCAGCTCGATGCGGAAGCCGCGCAGCTTGACCTGCCCATCGATCCGGCTCAGATATTCGATGTTGCCGTCGGGCGCGTAGCGCACTCGATCGCCGGTGCGGTAGAGCCGCGCGCCGGGTGCGCCCTGAGGGCATCCGCCGAACGGATCGGGCACGAAGCGCTCGGCGGTCAGGTCGGGCCGGTGGCGGTAGCCGCGCGCCAGTTGCACGCCGCCGATATACAGCTCGCCGGGCACGCCGATCGGCACGGGATTCAGGTGGGCGTCGAGCACATAGATCTGCGTGTTGGCGATCGGTCGTCCGATTGGCACCGTGCGGCGAAGGCTCGTCCGCTCGCAGGGCCACCACGTCACGTCGACGGCGGCCTCGGTGGGGCCGTAGAGGTTATGCAGCTCGGCGCTGAGCCAGGCGAAATAGCGCTGTTGCAGCTCCGGCAGCAGCGCCTCGCCGCTACAGATCACGCGGCGCAGGCTGCGGCAGCTCTCGACGCCGCGCGCGTCCACGAACGACTGAAGCATCGACGGCACGAAGTGGATCGTGGTGATCCGCTCGCGGTTGATCACGTCGATCAGGTACTCAGGGTCTTTGTGGCCTTCGGGCCGCGCCACGACCAATGTCGCGCCGGTCAGCAGCGGCCAGAAAAACTCCCAGACCGAGACATCGAAGCTGAACGGCGTTTTTTGCAGCACGCGGTCGTCAGCCGTAAGCTGGTAGGTGTCCTGCATCCACAGGAGCCGGTTAACGATCGCGCGGTGGCTGATCATGGCACCCTTCGGCAGGCCCGTCGAGCCGGAGGTGTAGATGATGTAGGCCAGGTTGTCGGGCTGGACGCCGCTGGCTGGTGTGCTGACCGGCTGCTCGGCAATCTGCGGCCAATCCGTGTCCAGGCACACCACGGTCGCGCTATGCTCCGGCAGCCGCTCGGCGAGCGCCGCAGACGTGAGCAGTACTGGAACCTGGGCATCCCGAATCAGGAACGCCAGCCGCTCCTGGGGATAGGATGGGTCGAGTGGGACGTACGCGCCGCCCGCTTTGAGAATTGCCAGCAGCCCCACCACCAGATCGAGCGAGCGCTCGATGCAGATGCCGACAGGCGTGTCGGGTCCGACGCCCAGGCTACGCAGATGATGCGCAAGCTGATTGGCGCGGTCGTTCAGCTCATGATACGTCAGGCGGCGCGCGTCAAAGGTAACAGCCAGCGCGCCGGGCGTGCGCGCGATCTGCTCCTCGATCAGCCAGTGGAGACAGCGATCGAGATCATAGGGCACGTCGGTGGCGTTCCAGGCTGCCTGCTGGCGCTGCTCCGCCTCGGTCAGCAGCGGCAGATGGGTGATCGGCAGCGCCGGATCGGCGACGGCAGCCTGGAGCAGCGTGTGAAAATGCTCGATCATCCGCGCGATCGTCGGCGCGTCGAAGAGGTCGGTGTTGTATTCGAGCAGCGCGGCCAGCTCGTCGTCGGTTTCCGTCACCGAGAGCCACAGATCGAACTTGGCCGTGCCGCTGCTGGTCGGGAGCGTGCTCAGGCGCAGATCGGGAAGCTGGACGGTCGGCATGGGCGTGTTCTGGAGCACGAACATCACCTGAAACAGCGGATTGCGGCTCATGTCGCGCTCAGGATGCAGCGCCTCGACGATCTGCTCAAAGGGCAATTCCTGATGGGCATAGGCCGCCAGCGTTGTCTCGCGAACCCGCCTGAGCATCTCGCGAAACGTGGGATTGCCGGAGAACGAGCCGCGCAGCAAGATCGTGTTGGCGAAAAAGCCGATCAGCGACTCGGTTTCGGGCCGTGCGCGTCCGGCGATCGGCGAGCCGACCAGAATATCGCGCTGGCCGCTGTAGCGATGCAGCAACGCCTGGAATGCCGCCAGCAGCGTCATGAACAGCGTGACCTCTTCCTGGCGGCTCAGCGCGCGGAGCGTCTCGGTCAGCGCAGCTGGCACGACGAAGCGCTGGACCGCGCCGCGAAAGGTCTGGATCGGCGGGCGAGGATGATCCGTCGGCAGTTCAAGCATTGTCGGAACATCCGCGAGCTGCTGCTGCCAGAAGCGAAGATGCTGATCGAGCACCGACTCGCGCAGCGAGTTGCGCTGCCAGAGCGCAAAGTCGGCGTACTGGATCGGCAGATCCGCCAGACGGGTATCATGCCCGGAGGGCACCCGGTGGGGCTGCCCTCCGGAGAACGCGGCGTACAGCGTCACCAGCTCGCGCACAAAGATGCCGACCGACCACGTATCCGAGATGATATGATGCAGCGACAGCAGAAAGACATGCTCGCACGCTCCCAGGCGGATCAGCGAGGCGCGGATCAGCGGGCCGCGCGCCAGATCGAACGGGCGGCGCGTCTCGTCGTCGATCTCGCGCTGAAGCGCGGCGGCGCGCTCGTCCTCAGGCAGCCGGGTACCCTCTGGGTGCAGATCGACGACCGGCAGATCGATCAGCAGCTCAGGGGCGATCACCTGCGCGGGCTGTCCATCGGCACCTTGCGTAAACGTCGTCCGCAACGCCTCATGCCGCTGGACAACCTGATTCAGACTCCGAGCCAGCGCAGCCTCGTCGAGGCTGCCATCCAGGCGGATCGCAAACGAAATATTGTAGGCCGGGCTATTCGGCACAAGCTGATCCAGAAACCAGAGCCGCTGCTGCGTAAACGAAGCGGGGATCGGTCCCTGCTCCTGGCGGCGCGGAATGCTCTCGGATGCGGCTGTTTTGGAAGAAGTACCACGCTTCCACTTTTCCAGCAGCGCCCGCTTGGCTGGCGAAAGGTCAGGCTGGTTGGAAAGCGTTTCGAGCTTGGACATATCATGCGCTCCAGGTTGGGAGTTTCAAGTTCAAAGTTTCAAGTTCAAAGTTCACAGTTTCCCTCTCACATCAGGAGCCGGGCTTCTTCTTCGGTAAGATCGTCGAGCTTCTCGATCAGTTTGGCCTCGATGATCGCCGCCAGTTGGGCAACCGTGGCCGCGTCGAAGACATCCGCGACGGGCAGATCGACCGGGAAGCGATCCCGCAGGCGCGTGATGACCTGCGTCGCCATCAGCGAGTGACCGCCGAGATCAAAGAAGTTGTCGTGGATGCCGATCGGCCCTACGCCCAGCAGCTCTTGCCAGATCTCGGCGATCGACTCTTCGATCGTCGTGCCGGGCGCGACATACGGATTGAGCAGGTTTGGTCGAGGCTGCAATGCTGCCAGCGCCGCCGAGCGCTCGGCGGCTCGCTCTTCGAGGTCGGCGCTCGATTGCTCCGACATAGCTCGCTGGGCGGGCGGATCGATCCAGTAGCGCTGCCGCTCGAACGGATACGTCGGCAGCACGACGCGGCGGCGGCGCTCGGCGGTATAGAGCTGCCGCCAGTCAAGCCGCCCACCGACCGCCCAGAGCTGGCCCAGGCTGTTGAGCAAAAAGGCTACGTCGGACTCTCGATCGTGCGGGTGGCGCAGCGAGGCCAGCACTGTGGCGCTGGCCTGGTGCCGCCGCGCCAGCGTTCCGAGCATACGGCCCGGCCCGACCTCAAGCAGCACGCGATCGGGATCGCTGAGGACGGCGGCCACGTTATCGGCGAAGCGCACCGGCTGCCGCAGATGCCGCGCCCAGTAGTCGGGATCGGTCGCCTGCTCCGGCGTGATCCAGTCGCCGGTCAGGTTGGAGAGATACGGGATGCGCGGCCTGTGCAGTGCCACCATACGCATATGCTCTGCGAACTGCGCCAGGATCGGCTCCATCATCGGCGAGTGGAAGGCGTGCGAGGTGTGCAGGCGGCGGCAATCCACGCCGCGCGCGACCAACCGCTGCTCGATGCGCTCGATCGCGGTGTGCGGCCCCGCGACGACACACAGCGACGGCGCGTTGACGGCAGCAATCGCTAGATCCGGCCCCAGCAGCGGACGCAGCTCTGCCTCAGAGAGCGGCACGCTCAGCATCGCGCCTTCCGGCAGCGATTCGATCAGGCGTCCCCGCAGCGCGACCAGCGCCAGCGCGTCCTCAAGCGAGAAGACGCCCGCGACGGTGGCCGCCACGTACTCGCCGATGCTATGGCCGAGCAGCGCTTGAGGCCGTACGCCCCAGGCCATCCAGAGCCGCGCCAGCGCATACTCGATCACAAACAGCGCGGGCTGCGTCAGCCAGGTCCGATGCAACTGGCCGCTGGCGGCGGCGAGCTGATCGGGTGCTGGATAGAGCACGTCGCGCAGATCCAGATCGAGATGCGGCTTGAGCAGCGCGGCGCAGCGATCGACGTGCTCGCGGAAGATCGGCTCGGCCTGATACAGCTCGCGCGCCATCTCGACATACTGCGCGCCCTGTCCTGGGAACAGAAAAACCACCGGGCGATCCTGGCGCTCCTGCACCTGGATCGAGACGCGCTGCGGATCACGCGCCGCGAGCGTCTCCACGGCATCCATAAGGTCGCGGCAGACGACCATCTGGCGATGGCTGAAGGTTTTGCGTCCGACATTCAAGGTGTAGGCTACGTCGGCCAGATTGAGATCGGGGTGCTGCTGCAAGTAGCTCGCCAGGTTGCCTACGGCCTGCTCAAGCGCGGCGCTGCTGCGCGCCGACAGCGTCAGCACATGCCAGGGCCGCGACAGACCCGATGGCTCGATCGGCGGCGCTTCTTCCAGCACGATATGCGCGTTGGTGCCGCCGATGCCAAACGAGCTGACACCCGCGCGGCGCGGCGTGCCGTTTGCCTGCCACTCGGCGAGGTTTGTATTGACATAAAACGGACTTCGGGCAAAGTCGATCATCGGGTTGGGCCGCTCGAAATGCAGGCTGGCCGGGATCTGGCTGTGGTGCAGCGCCAGCGTGGTTTTGATCAGGCCCGTGACACCGGCGGCGGCGTCGAGGTGGCCGATGTTGGTCTTGACCGAGCCCAGCGCGCAGCGCTGCGCCTCTTTGGCGACCGGCCCAAAGACGCGACTCAGCGCCGCGATCTCGATCGGATCGCCCAGCGGCGTGCCCGTGCCGTGCGTCTCGATATACGAGATCGTTTCGGGAGCGACGCCCGCCATCGCCAGCGCTTCCTCGATCACGGCGGCCTGTCCGTCCACGCTGGGCGCGGTATACCCCACCTTCTGCGCGCCGTCGTTGTTGAGCGCGAAGCCCTTGATCACCGCCTGAATCTGATCGCCGTCGGCCAGCGCGTCGTGCAGCCGCTTCAAGACGACGATCCCGACGCCGTTGCCGGTGATCGTGCCTTGAGCATCGGCATCGAAGGCGCGGCAGTGGCCGTCGGGCGACTGAATGCCGCCCGGCTGGTAGCGGTAGCCCGCCGTATGCGGCACGTTGATCGACACGCCGCCAGCCAGCGCCATGTCACACTGACGCAGCAGCAATTGCTGGCAGGCGATCACCGTCGCCACGAGCGAGGTCGAGCACGCCGTTTGGAGGTTGACGCTCGGCCCGCGCAGGTTCAGCTTATACGAGACGCGCGTCGTCAGATGGTCTTTTTCGTTCAAGAGCATCGTCTGGAAGCCGCCGACCGACTCCAGCAGATCGCGGTTGGCATACAGGTTGAACAGCAGATAGCTGTTGGTGCTGACACCGGCGAAGACGCCAATGCCGCCCTCGTAGGCGTCGGGATTATAGCCCGCGCGCTCCAGCGCCTCCCAGGCACACTCCAGAAACACGCGGTGCTGCGGGTCCATGATCGCGGCCTCGCGCGGACTGTAGCCGAAGAAACCGGCGTCGAACAGCTCGATGTCGTCAAGGATCGCGCCCGCTTTGACATAATCGGGATGACTCAGAAGGGCCGGATCGATGCCCGCCGCGAGCAATTCGTCGTCGGTGAAGAAGGTGATCGACTCGCTGCCGGCGCACAGGTTTTGCCAGAAGCGCTCGACATCGCGCGCGCCCGGAAAGCGTCCGCTCATGCCAACGATTGCGATGGCGGTATCCGCGATTGGCGCGATCGGTGCTCGCGGCGGGTGTGGCGCGCTGGCCTGCTCCTGCGCCGCGCTCTCGTCCACCTCCGGATTGAGGAACTGCGCCAGGGCCGCGATCGTGGGATGGCGAAATAGATCGGTCATCGCGATGTCGCGGTTCAGGCGCTCTTGCAGCTTGCTATGGACCTGCATCATCCGAATCGAGTGGCCGCCGAGATCGAAAAAGTTCTCGTTGACGCCCACGCCGTCGAGCTGCAACACCTCCTGCCAGATCTGCGCGATCTTGTGCTCGATCGGCGTGCGCGGCGTGATCGCCGTCTCCGTGGCGCGCGCATGGGCAGCCTCCGGCGCTGGCAGGGCCTTGCGATCGACCTTGCCGTTGGCCGTGAGCGGCAGCGTGTCGAGCAGCACAAACGCACTCGGCACCATATACTCCGGCAGGCGCGCTTTGAGGTGGTCGCGCGCTCCGGCGATCAGATCGTCGCGCTGTGCGTCTGGCTGGATCGGAATCGTGTCCTCGCGGAACAGACGTTGATAGAACGGCGTCGCCCGGTAGCGCTGCTCGTGATGAACCGATTGATACGCGAACGGTAGAGGCGTTCCGTCGCGCCGCAGCAGCCGCCCTTCGACCGCGTAGTCGGGGTGGATGCCGTTGGCCGAGAGCGATGCGCTACAGATCAGCTCGATCCGATCGCCTGGCTCGACCGCAACGCCGGGATCGAAGATCGGGAAATAGACCGGAAACCAGGCGTAGTCGTGATCGAGCGCGTCGAGCACCACGCCTTCGATCATGTGCAGGTTGAGCCAGATCAAAAAGCCGTCGAAGCGTCCGGCCCGGTCGATCGTCAGGCTGAGATTGTGACAGTACTCGGAGGCGGTATAGTCGCTAAAATCCAGATCTTCAAAGACGCCCTCGTTCGAGATAATCTGCGAGCGCGGAAAGTTCTTGATGCACAGCCGCAGGTCGAACGGATGGCCGACATGCTCGAAGATCTGCTCGACATAATAGCCGGAGACGCCGGTGAAGCGCGGGTCGGCGGCCAGCGCTTCGGGCAGGCAGACAGCGGCGATCTTGGTCAGGCTGCGCGCGGGGATCATCGTGCCACCCGGCTTGAGCAGCCGCCGCGAGCGGTTCAGGATCTCGGATGCGCCCTCGCCGCCGCCGATCGCCTCGAAGATCTCGGAAACGCAGACATCGGCAGGCTCCGGCAGCTCGATCGTCGTGGCATCGCCGTGGATCACGATCACGCGGTCGTCGAGGCCCAGCGCCCTGATCCGCTCGGCTGCCGCGCGGTACGGCTCTTCCAGAATCTCAAGCGCATAGACCCGCCGCGCGCCTGCCGCTACACAGTGCTGCGCAACGATCGCGTCTTTGCCGGTGCCAATCTCGACGACGACCTTGTCTCTCACGGTGCGCTCCAGCGCGGCCTTGTAGCCCGCGATCCGCCGCGTGTCGTTGGTCAGGCCATAGTAGAGCACTTCGTCGTAGATCGCATACTCGCCGATCGACGGCCATAGCTCGATGGCATCGCTGCGCGCGGTGCTGGCTCTGGAGCGAGTTTCGAGTTCGGAGTGGAGGCCCTCACCCTCCGGCCCCTGCTCCCATTGCATAGGCGAGGGGGAGGAACTGGTGGGGGCCACCCGGGCCCAGAGGGCACCCCCCCCGGCCTGCGCGGCGCTGGGCACAACGTACGCTACCAGCCGCTTCTCGCCAGGAAGGTCCTCCCGCGCGATCACCGCCGCCTCGCGGATACCGGGATGCTGCCGCAGCGCGGCCTCGATCTCGCCCAGCTCGATGCGGAAGCCGCGCAGCTTGACCTGCTGGTCGATGCGGCCCAAAAATTCGATCGTGCCGTCGGGCAGGTAGCGCACGAGGTCGCCCGTGCGATACCAGCGCTGTCCATCGAGCGTCACGAAGCGCTCCGCCGTGAGTTCGGGCCGGTTGAGGTAGCCACGGGCAACGCCCGCGCCGCCCAGGTAGAGCTCGCCAGCCACGCCGATCGGCACAAGGTTTTGCTGCGGGTCATAGATCCGCAGGATCGTATTGGGCAGCGGCGTGCCGATCAGATGCTTCTGGATCTGCTGCTCGCCTGGTACGACATGCATCGCGCAGAGGATCGTGCCTTCGGTGGGGCCGTACGCGATAAAGATCTGAGCGGCGGGGAAGCACGCCTGCATATCTTGAACCAGATCCACGGGCACGAGATCGCCGCCGACCAGCACCTGACGAATCTCGGCGTACGGCTCAGCGCGCTGCCGGGCGAAATCGACGATCTCGCGCATCAGGCTCGGCAGCGCATGGAGCGCGGTTGTGCCCCGGAGGATGCGGGCAAAGCCCGGCAGATCCAGCGCTCGCTCCCTGGTGACGAGCACGGTCGTGCCGCCGACGAGCAGCGGCGTCCACAGCTCGAAGAGCGAGATGTCGAAGGCAAACGAGGCGATACAGGGCATGATCGTCGCCGCCGTAAATCCGCATGTTTCCTGACCGGCCAGCATGGTATTGACCAGATGGCGATGTTCGACCATCACGGCCTTTGGTCTGCCGGTCGTGCCTGAGGTGTAGATCATGTAGGCCAGATCGTCGCCGCGCACCGCGATCTGCGGATCGTCCGCGCTATAGCTCGCGATCTCTGCCCAGTCGCGATCCAGGCAGACGACGCGGGCGTGATGCTCAGGCAGGCGGGTGCTCTCCGGGCTAAGCAATCGAGCCTGTGTGAGCAGCACGGGGGCCTGGGTATCGTCCAGCATGAAACGCAGACGCTCCTGCGGATAGGCCGGATCAAGCGGCACGTAGCAGCCGCCCGCCTTGAAGATCGCGAGCATGCCGATCACGCTGTCGATCGAGCGCTCGGCGCACAGCGCGACCGGCGTCTCGCCCTGAGGGCACCCGCCGACGCCAAGCGCCTGGAGATAGTGAGCGAGGCGATTCGCCCGCTCGTTGAGCGCGCGGTAGCTGAGCCGCTCCTGCTCGAAGATCAGCGCGATAGCATCGGGTGTGCGCGCGGCCTGGGCGGCAAAGAGTTCGTGGATCGGCGTCTCGGTTGGATACGCCGCCTGCGTCGCGTTCCACGCCAGCAGCGCGCGCTCCTCGGCAGGCGTCACCAGGGCCAGCTTGCCGAGATGCTGCTCCTGGTGGGTCGTCATCGCTTCCAGCAGCGTTTCGAGATGGCCCAGCAAGCGCGTGATCGTCGCGGCGTCGAAGCGCTGCGTGTCATACGAGAGCCGGATCAGCAGCTCCGAGCCTGGAACAGCCATCACGGTGAGCGGATAGCTGGTGCGCTGGAGGCAGCGCACGAAATCAATGTCCAGGTCGCGGCTGAGCGTCTGCAACGCTCGATCGACCGGGTGATTCTCGAAGACGACGATGCTCTCGAAGAGCGGGATGCTGTGCGGCACATCGCTCCAGCTTTGTACCTGCACCAGCGGGCTGTACTCGTACTGGCGCAGCTCGAATTGCACCGCCTGAAGCCGCCTGAGCCACGGCAGCAGCGCCTCGTCCGGCGGCGTCTGGACCCGCACCGGCAGCGTGTTGATGAACAGCCCGACCATCGACTCGAAGCCCGGCAGATCGCTGGGCCGACCGGAGGCGGTCGCGCCGAAGACGATGTCGTGCTCGCCGCTGTAGCGGCCGAGCAGCAGCGCCCACGCGCCCTGAAAGATCGTGTTGAGCGTCACCTGCTGCTGGCGCGCCAGCGCTTGCAGCGCAGCGGTCGTTGTTGTCGACAATCGAACCTGCTGCTCCTGGTAGCGCTCGGCTGGATCGGACGCTGCGGCATCGGGCTGGCCCGCGATCAGCGGCGTAGGCGCGGCGAATCCGGCCAGCGTTTGCCGCCAGAACGCCTCGGTCGCCACCGGATCGCGCTGCTGAAGCCACTCGATGTAATCGCCATAGGGCCGCACCGGCGGGAGCGCAATCGTGCGACCGTGCGAGAGGGCATCGTAGCTCCGAAACACATCGGCGAGCAGCACAGACATCGACCAGCCATCCAGCAGCAGGTGATGGTAGCTCCAGACGAAGTACCAGCTCCGCGCGGCGAGCTGTGCCAGCGCCACACGCATCAACGGCGGCTGCTCCAGGTCAAAGCCCTGTTCGCGGTCGGCGGCAAGCAATGCCTCAAGCCGATCCGCGTGCGAGGATGGCGGCAGGTCGCGCCAGTCCAGCCGCTCGATCGGCAGCGTCACCTCGCGATGGACGGCCTGGACCGGATTGTCGAGATCTTGCCAGTGAAACGAGCTGCGCAGGATTGGATGGCGCGCGACAGCATCCTGCCAGGCCTGCTCAAAGGCGGCGATGTCGAGATCGCCGTGCAGCGTCCAGATGAATTGCTCGAAGTATGCTCCCTCGGCTGGGAGATACACGGTATGGAAGAGAAAGCCCTGCTGCAAGGGCGATAGCTCGTAAATATCCTCGATCTGATCCGGGGTCATGAAGTTCTCCTGTTGCCGGGTTTGCTGAGGCGGCCCATCAGCTTATCCAGATCCTTCTGGCTCAGCTTTGCCTTGGGGAAGTCAGAAGGCGTGTACGTCTCGCCTTGCGCCGCTCGGCAGTGAGCGATCAGCGCCCGCAGCGCGTCGAGATACGCCTGGGATAGCCGCTCGACCGTCGTCCGCTGATAGACCTGGGCGTCGTAGGACCAGATCAGGCGCAGTTGATTGCCGACGATCCGGGCGCTGACCTCCAGAAGGTATGGCCGCTGCGTACGCGAGCGAGCGATCGGCTCGTCTGCTTCGGGTGCGAGTGCCAGAGGCGTGCCGGGCGGTATGAGCTGATCGGCAGCGCTGCCATACACGAAGCGTAGCTCCGCCTGCGGCAAGCCCCGAAGCTGATCGTCCGCGCGCAGGATGCCATAGCCGAGGCCCTGGCGCGGGATACGTCGAAGCTGCTCCTTGATCGTTTTCAAGACCTCTGCGGGCTGATCCGCTGTTTCCGGCAGCGCGAGCAGCGCGGGAAAGACCGTCGTGAAGCAGCCAATGGTCCGCGACAGATCCAGCGTCGTCGCCGCGCGGCCATCGCCTTCCAGATCGACCAGCAGAGTCGTTCCGCCGGTCCAGCCGGTGATGCTTTGCGCCAGCGCGGCAAGCAGCAGATCCGTCACCTGGGTATGGTATGCCTGGTGAACATCGTCGAGAAGCTGCCGCGTTTCTTCGGCGCTAAGCTGCCCGCTGCCCGCCTGGATCGTGGCTGCGGCTTCTCCATTGGATGGCCCGTCCTGCGGCAGCCGTGCAACCTCGGCGCGTCCGATTGCCAGCCAGTGATCGAGCTCGCCCCGTTGAGCGGAGCCTGTAATGTCTGCGGATGTCTCACCGATCCACTGCTGGAATGTCGCCGCAGGAGCGGGCAGCTCGATCGGCTGATCCTGGCGCTGCTGCTCGTACGCCGTCCAAAGATCGCGCGCCACGATCGACCATGAGGCGCGATCGAGGGCCAGCGGATGACCGACCAGCAGGAGGCGGCCCGGCAGCCCAGGCCCGCGATCCAGGTAGCTGACATGGAGCAGCCGCCCGCTGGCCGGGTCGATCTCGCGCTGTGCCACTGCGTTGGCGTCGGCAAGCGCCGCTGGGTAGGCATCGGGCGGGAGTGCGGTCAGATCGATGTGGCTGAACGGCAGCTCCGTGCTCGGCGCGGCGATCTGCTGCCGCCAGCCGCTCTCGCCCCGCACCAGCCGCAGCCGGAGCGCGGCCTGTTGCCGGAGCAGCGCGTCGACCGCGATTGCGAGCCGGGCGGCATCGAGGCCGGGCGGCGTTTCGATCTGCACGACATCAGGAGCAAGCTGCTCGTGTTCGACCAGGCATCGCTGGCCGGGCGCGAGCGGGAATAGCTGCTGCTCGGCCATCTGCGCGCTCGCGCCGAGCGCCGCCGCCAGCTCCGCGATCGTCTGGTGCTGGAACATCTGCCTGGGCGTGATGCGTAGCCCGGCCTGCTGCGCCCGCGCGATGACCTGTAGGCTGAGGATTGAGTCACCGCCCAGGCCGAAGAAATTGTTGTGGATGCCTACCTGCTCGACGCCCAGGATCTGCGCCCAGATCTCGGCCAGCGTCTGCTCAAGCGGCGTGCGCGGCGGCACGATCTCGGCTTCTAGCTCCGGCACGGTCAGCGGCGCAGGTAGCGCCTCGCGATCGACTTTGCCGTTGGGCGTGAGTGGCACGGCGTCAAGGATCACGAACGCCGAGGGCACCATATACTCCGGCAGGCGCTCCCTGAGATGGCCGCGCAGCACCGGCGTAAGCTCACGGGTCAGCCTGGCCTGAAGCGGATGATTGGCATATGCGGTCAGGCTCTCGGCGGCAGATAGATCCGGCAGATCGGCTGCCGCAGCGCTCCACAGGTCGGTGGCTTGCCCGGCGCTGGCCCGCCGAAAGATCGCCTCATAGCAGCCGTCGTCGCCAGCGCCGGACCAGCGCAGCGCGACCGTGTAGCCAAGCTCCGCCCCCAGCGCCGACAGGTCGGCTGGATCGATCGCCGGGATGGCCGCGACACTCAGCCTGTGGCGTAGCTCGGCTACCGTGAGCGTCGGCGGCTCGCGCTCTATCAGCTCCAGCAGACGAAGCTCGCTGGCGATTCGGGTGTTTGGCACACGCCGCAGCCCCAGGCGCTCCGGCTGCTCCGCCCGAAGCACCTGCCGCAGCGCGTCGGTCGTCAGCCACGACTCGGGCCAGTCGCGCCAGGGCAGCGGCTCGCGGCTCGCTCGCTCGTCGAGCCGCAGCGCCACGTCATAGCGAAATTGCGTCACCTCGCTGTGGAAGCGACCGCCCTTGAGCTGGATCGCGACCTGACCAATCTGCGGGTAGCGCTGCCGGAGCGTCAGGAAGAATGCGGGAGCGATCGTTAGCTCGTTTTCCTGAATCAGCCGCCGCTGTACCCGCTGCCGGAACTGCGCGATCGTCAGGGTTGGCGGTGCCTGATGCAGCTCGACCGCCGCGTGGAACGCTTCCAGCAGCGGGAAGCTGCGCACGTCGCCCAGGAAGACCGCACCGCCCGGCGCGAGCACGTGGAGCGCGCTCTCCAGCACGCGCACGAGATAATCGAGCGAGGGGAAGTACTGCGCGACGGAGTTGATGATCACCACGTCGAACGCGGAAGCCTCAAGGCCGCTGAAATCGTCGGCGGCGCGCTGAAGCAGCCTGACCTGCGGCAGATCGCGGGTCTGGCGCTGGAGCTGGTCGATCGCCGCCTGCGCCAGATCGGTGGCGACGTAGCGCTCAGAGCCGGGCGCGATGCGGAACAGCAGCAATCCGGTGCCGCATCCGATCTCCAGGACGCGCCGTGGGCGGAGCGCCTGAATCCGCTCCACGGTCTGATCGACCCACTCGCGCATCGTCTCGGCGGGCAGCGGCGCTCCGGTGTAGCTGCTGCGCCATCCGGCGATGTTGAAGGTCGGATCGTCGGATGGACTGGTTTCGTGGTAGGCGGTATTGAAGACATCCTGCCACGCATCGACCTGATCAGTCGCCAATGGTCCGAGTTCGGAGTTGAGGCCCACATCCCCGGCCTCGCGGCCTCTTTGTTCTGCCACGACATACGCTACCAACCGCTGCCCGCCGTCGTCGCGGACTACCGCGACCGCGTCGCGTACGGCTGGATGCTGGTGCAGCGTCGCCTCGATCTCGCCCAGCTCGATGCGAAAGCCTCGGATCTTGATCTGGTGATCGATGCGGCCCGCGAATTCGAGCGTGCCATCCGGCAGGTAACGCGCCAGGTCGCCCGTGCGGTAGAGCCGCCCGCCCGGAGTCGCGCCGAACGGATCGGGCACGAACTTCTCGGCGGCCAGCTCCGCGCGATTCAGGTAGCCGCGTGCCAGGCCGGAGCCGCCGATATAGACCTCGCCGAGCACGCCGATCGGCACCGGCTGCAATGCACGATCGAGCAGATAGATCTGTGTCTGTGCCAGCGGTCGACCGATCGGCGGCGCGCTCTGGATCTCGCGCGGTATTCGCATCCACGTCGAGTAGGTCGTCGTCTCCGATGGGCCGTACAGGTTCACGACCTGATGCACGGGCGTTTGCTGGTAGAGCTGCTGCGCGAGATGCAGCGGCAGCGGCTCTCCCGCCAGGTTGATCGTCCGAGCCGAGGCGGGAATGCCGCTGATACGGACAAGCTCTGCGGCGGCGGATGGCACCGTGTTGATCAGCGTGACCTGCTGCGCGGCGGCCAGATCCGGCAGATGCAGCGCGTTCTCGGCGATGATCACACAGCCGCCGCAGCTCAGCGGCACGAATAGCTCGAAGACCGACAGATCGAAGCAGATCGAGGTGCTGAACAGCACGCCCGCCAGCTCTGTCGAGGTGTAGGTCGCGGTCGCCCAGGTGACGAGGTTGACCGGGCTGTGATGGGCGATCGGCACGCCTTTGGGCAATCCTGTCGAGCCTGAGGTATAGATCACATACGCCAGGTTGTCGGGCGTGACGCCGCTCGTCGGGGTGGCGCGGCTGAGCTGAGCCAGCAGATCCTCGGCCTGATCGATGTGCAGCACAGCTAGCCCGTGAGCGGGCAGCCGCTCGGATAGATGGCGCTGCGTGATCAGCGCCATCGCCCGCGAGTCGGCCAGCATGAAGGCCAGCCGCTCCTGCGGATAGGCCGGATCGAGCGGCACATACGCGCCGCCCGCCTTGAGGATGCCCAGCACGCCAGCCACAAGCGCGGCTGAGCGCTCGACGCAGATGCCGACTGGTGTCTCGCCCTGATGGCACCCGCCGACGCCGCGCGCCTGGAGCCAGTGCGCCACCTGATTGGCCCGCTCGTTCAGCTCGCGATAGGTGACGCGGGCCGTGCCGTCGATCACCGCGACCGCGTCGGGCGTGCGCTGCGCCTGAGCCTCCACGAGCTGGTGCAGGCAGGCGTCTTGCGCGGCAAGGCTCGGAGCGGAGGCTATGGTATTCCATTCAACCAGCATCGTCCGGCGCTCGGCATCGCTCAGCAGCCGCGCCTGCGACACCGGGCGATCAGGCTCGTCTGCGATGCTCATCAGGAGTTGCTGGAAATGATCGATCATGCGCGCGATCGTGCTGGCATCGAAAAGATCAGTGGCGTACTCCAGCGTGCCGAGCAGCGTATCCGGCCCTTCCCGCAGCGCCAGCCACAGATCGAACTTGGCGGCTCCGCTCTCCGCCGGAATACTCTCCAGCCGTAGATCGGGCAGCTCGACCGCTGGCATCGGCATGTTTTGGAGGGCAAACAAGACCTGGAAGAGCGGATTGCGGCTCATATCGCGCTCAGGCTGAAGCTCGTCGACCAGCATCTCGAAGGGCAGATCTTGATGCGCGTATGCCTCCAACGCCACATCGCGCACCCGTGCCAGCAGCTCGCGGAAGCCTGGATCGCCCGTCAGGTTGGTCCGCAGCACCAGCGTGTTGACGAAGAAGCCGATCAGGCTCTCAGTCTCGGCGTGGGTCCGCCCGGCGATCGGCGTGCCGACCACGATGTCGCGCTGGCCGCTGTAGCGCGCGAGCAGCGTTTGCCACGTCGCAAGGAGCGTCATAAACAGGGTCACGCCTTCGCGGCGGCTCAGAGCGCGGAGCGCCTCGGTGACAGGTGCCGAGATCTCGAAGCGCTGCGTCGCGCCGTGGAATGACTGGACCGGCGGACGCGGATGATCGGTCGGCAGATCCAGCGTCGGCAGATCGCTCAACTGCTGCTTCCAGTAGGCGAGCTGCTCGTCAAGCACCGCGCCGTGCAGCCACTCGCGCTGCCAGATCGCATAGTCGGCATACTGGATCGGTAGCTCCGGCAGCATGCGCTCCGGCTCGGCTGCTCCCGATGCGCATGCCCGGTAGAGCGCCGCCAGCTCTTGCACAAAAATCCCCATCGACCAGCCATCGCTGGTGATGTGGTGCATCGTCACCAGCAGGATATGCTCGGCGTCGTCGGCGCGCACGAGCGTCGCGCGCAGCAGCGGGCCGTGCGCAAGGTCAAAGGGCTGGCGCGCCTCCTCGGCGGCAAGGCGCTTGATCCTGGCCTCGCGCGTCATCGGCGGCTGATTGCGGAGATCGACCAGGGCCAGGTTGATCGTCGCGGTCGGCGCAATCACCTGCGCGGCGCGACCCTGTACGTTCGGAAACGTCGTCCGCAGTGCCTCGTGTCGCCCCACGATCGCGTTGAGCGCCCGCTCCAGGGCCGTGGAATCGAGCGTGCCGTCGAGCCTGAGCGCCACCGGGATGTTATAGAACGGACTATTAGGCTCCAACTGGTCGAGGAACCAGAGCCGCTGCTGTGCAAAGGAGAGCGGCAGCTCGCCCTGGCGCGGGGCGCGTCTGAGCGCGGGCATTGCCATCCCTCGCGCCGCGTGACGTTCCAGATCGACGCGCCGGGCCAGCTCTGTGATCGTCGGCGCTTCAAAGAGCGCTCGCAGCGGCAGCTTGACCTGGAAGGCAGCCTGGATTCGCGACATCACCTGGGTGATCAGCAGGGAGTGCCCGCCAAGCTCAAAGAAATGATCGTGGACTCCGACCTGCGCGCGCCCAAGCACGGCGGCCCAGATCCCCGCCAGCACCTCCTCGGTCGGCGTGCGCGGCCCGACAAACGTCTGCTCGTGAGCGCTCAGCGTACCATCGGGCGCGGGCAGTGCGCGGCGATCGACCTTGCCGTTCGGCGTCAGCGGCAGCGCATCGAGCACCACAAACGCGCTCGGCACCATGTAGTCGGGCAGGTGGTCCTTCACGTAGGCGCGGAGTGCGGAGTGCAGCGTTCCAGGTTCAACGTTTCGAGTTTCGAGTTCTGGATTCTCCGCTTGTTCCTTTGTTCTTTGTTCTCCCACGACATACGCCACGAGCCGCTGGTCGCCGGGCCGATCTTCACGGACCAGGACAACGCTCTGCCGGATAGCCGGATGCCGGTTGAGGATCGCCTCGATCTCGCCCAGCTCGATGCGATAGCCGCGCAGCTTGATCTGGTGATCGATGCGGCCCAAAAATTCGAGCGTGCCATCCTGCCGATAGCGGGCCAGATCCCCGGTGCGGTAGAGCCGCGCATCGGCTGTTCCGCTGAACGGATCGGGAATGAATCGCTCGGCGGTCAGATCGGGCCGCCGGTGGTAGCCGCGCGCCACGCCCGCGCCGCCGATCACGATCTCACCTGGCACGCCGACCGGCACCTGCTGGAGTCGCGAATCGACGAGGTAGATCCGGGTGTTGGCGATCGGCGGCCCGATCGCCACGGCTCCGGTGCCGACCGCAATCTGCGCGGCTGCCGACCAGATCGTTGTCTCGGTGGGGCCGTAGAGATTCCAGAGCGCGGCGCTGCGGCTGGCAAGCTGATCGGCCAGTTCGCGGGGCAGTGCCTCGCCGCCGCACAAGATCGTCAGGTTGGAATTGCCCGTCCAACCGGCATCCAGCAGCATGCGCCACGTCGCGGGCGTAGCCTGCATCACCGTCGCGCCGCAGGCATCGATCGCCGCCGCAAGCTGCGCGCCATCGGTCGCAACCTCACGGCTTGCCAGCACCACGCGCGCCCCGACGATCAGCGGCAGAAAGATCTCAAGCGCGGCAATATCGAACGAGAGCGTCGTCACCGCCAGCAGCGTGTCGCGCTCGGTCAGCCCCGGCTGTCGTCGCATCGAGTGCAAGAAATTGACGACCGCGCGGTGCGGCACGTACACGCCCTTGGGCTGTCCGGTCGAACCGGAGGTGTAGATCACATACGCCAGATTGTCTGGCAGCGTCGTGCCTTGCGGGCTGGTGCTCGGCTGGCGCTCGATCGCCGAGCGATCGGCGTCCAGGCAGACGACCGGCAGCGGCAGATCGGGCACCTCCGCGCTCAGCGCCTCCTGGGTGATCAGCGCGGCGGCATCCGAGTCGGCGAGCATGTAGTGACGGCGCTCACGCGGATAGCTCGGATCGAGCGGCAGATACGCGCCGCCCGCCTTGAGGACGCCCAGCAGCGCCACGATCAGATCGATCGAGCGATGGAGCGACACGCCAACCCGCGACTCCGGCCCAACGCCCAGCGTCCGCAGATGATGCGCCAGTTGATTGGCGCGCGCGTTCAGCTCGGCGTAGGTAAGATACGCTTCCTCGAAGATCACCGCCACGGCCTGCGGTGTGCGGAGCGCCTGCGCCTCGATCAGCGTATGCAGGCATGTCGTCTCAGGATACGCCGCGTCGGTCGCGTTCCAGGCGGCGATCTGCCGTGTCTCGGCAGGCGTCAGCAGCGGCACGGCCGCGATCGACTGGCGGGGATCGGGCAGCAGACGCTCAAGCAGCGTATGGTAGTGCTGCACAAGCCGCTCGATCGTCGTCGCCTCAAACAGATCGGTGCTGTACTCGACCACGCCGTACAGTCCGGCGCTCGTCTCCATCAGCGCGAACGTCAGGTCAAGCATCGACGTGCCACTGTCGACCTCAAGAAGCTCAACATCCAGGCCCGGCAGGGCGACGGGCGGCGTGGGGATGTTCTGGAACATGAACAAGACCTGGAAGAGCGGATTGTAGCCCAGGTTGCGGATCGGCTGGACGATCTCGACGACCTGATCGAACGGCAGCGCCTGGTGCGCGTACGCTCCCAGCGTCATATCGCGGACCTGATCGAGCAGATCGAGGAACGACGGGCCGCCAGACAGCCGTGCGCGCAGCGCCAGCGTGTTGAGGAACAGGCCGATCAGGCCTTCCGTTTCGGCCTGGGTGCGGTTGGCAATCGGCGTCCCGACGACGATGTCATCCTGGCCGCTGTAGCGGTGGAGCAGCGTTTGGAACGCGGCCAGCAGCGTCATGAAGGGCGTGACTCCCGCGCGCTGGCAAAGGCTATGGACGGCAGCGGCGAGCGTCGGCGGCAGCGTAAACGTGTGGGTCGCGCCGCGATAGATGGCGACCGCTGGACGCGGATGATCGGTCGGCAATTCCAGCAGCGGCGGTACACCAGCGAGCTGCTGCTGCCAGTAGCCGATCATCTGCTCGCGCACGCTGCCCTGGAGCCAGCCGCGCTGCCAGAGCGCATAGTCGGCGTACTGGATCGGCAGCGGCGGCAGCTCAGCGTCGGCTCCCGTGATCGCAGCCCGGTAGAGTGCAGCCAACTCGCGCGTCAGCACCCGCAGCGACCAGCCATCGCCGATCAGGTGGTGCAGCGCCACAAGCAGCACGGAGTCGTTCGGGCTGAGCAGGAGCACGCTCACGCGCACGAGCGGGCCATTTTGCAGATCGAATGGTCGGCCCGCGTCTTCCGCCGCCAGACGCATGACGGTCGCCTGCTGCTCGTCGGGCGCGAGCGCTTGCAGGTCATGGGTGACAAGCTCCACCGGCTGCGACTCGGCGATCTGCTGGATTGCCTGCCCATCGACGATCGGAAAGCTGGTGCGCAGTGTTTCGTGTCGCCGCACCAGCCCATTGATCGCCTGCTGAAGCGCCGCGATCTTGAGCGCGCCGGTCACGCGGATCGCCAGGGGCATCGTGTACGCGCCGCTCTCCGGCGCAATCTGCGCGATAAACCACAGGCCTTGCTGTGCCAGCGACAGCGGTATGTCGGCGTCGCGGGAGGCGATCGGGATCGCTGCGCTCGGCTGCGTGGCTTCTGCCCGCAGCGCGGCGAGCTGCGCCGCCAGACCGGCCAGCGTCGGCGTTTCAAAGAGCACCCGCAGCGGCAGCTCGACCTGAAAGACCGTGCGAATGCGGGCGATAAGCTGCGTTGCCAGCAGCGAGTGGCCGCCCAGCGCAAAGAACGAATCGGCGCGGCTGATCTGGCTCACGCCTAGCACCTGCCGCCAGAGGTCGGCCAGCAGCTCCTCGTCGGGCGTGCGCGGCGGCTCGACGATGCGGGTGTCCGCCTCAGGCTGGGGCGCGGGCAGTGCGCGGCGATCGAGCTTGCCGTTGGGTGTCAGCGGCAGCGCGTCGAGGAAGACGAATGCCGAAGGGATCATGTAGTCGGGCAGGCGGTCCTTCACGTAGGCGCGGAGTGCGGAGTGCAGCGTTCCAGGTTCAACGTTTCGAGTTTCGAGTTCTGGATTCTCCGCTTGTTCCTTTGTTCTTTGCTCTATGACGTACGCTACCAGCCGCTCGTCGCGGAGCAGCACCACGGCCTCACGCACGGCGGGATGCTGTCGCAGCGCGGCCTCGATCTCGCCCAGCTCGACGCGGAAGCCGCGCAGCTTGATCTGGTGATCGACGCGGCCCAAAAATTCGATCGTGCCGTCGGGCAAAATCCGCGCCCGATCGCCGGTTTTGTAGAGCCGCGCGCCGGGGTTGTCGCTGAATGGATCGGGCAGGAAGCGCTCGGCGGTCAGATCGGGCCGGTGCAGGTAGCCCCGCGTCACCTGCGCGCCGCCGATGTAGATCTCGCCCGGCACCCAGACCGGCACGGGCCGCAGATGCCGGTCCAGCACATAGGCCGTGACGCCAGCCAGCGGTCGACCGAGCGGCAGATGTGTGCTCATCTGGGGTGCGTTGGTATCAACTGGCAGCGTCAGCACGCCGACGGTCGTCTCCGTCGGGCCGTAGTGGTTGACGATGCGCCCGCCAGCGGGCATGAGACTCTGTACCTGCCGCACCCAATCGGAGCGCGACGCCTCGCCGCCAAGGATCAGGCGCTTCCGAGGCAGGATCGCTGAGGCAGCGTCGCCGCTGAGCAGCGCGCGCAGATGCGACGGCACGATCTTCAAGTAGTCGATCGGATGCTGCCGCAGATAGTCGGCCAGCGCATCGGGATCGGCGGCGCGGGCGGACGAGATGATATGCAGGCAGCTTCCGGTCGTCAGGGCTGGAAAGATCGCCGTGTTGCCCAGGTCGGCGGCGACCGTCGAGACGAGCGCGAAGTGCATCTGTCGGGAGATATCCAGCCGCTCCAGAATCGCGTCGAGGTAGGCGCTAAGCTGCCGGTGCTCGACGGCAACGCCCTTGGGTCGTCCCGTGGAACCGGAAGTGAAGAGCACATACGCCAGGCTGGCCGGATCGGTCGGGCGGGATCGCGGACGCTCAACTGCCCGCTCAATCGTCGGCCAATCCGCGTCCAGACAGATACGCTGAACCGAGGCAGGCAGACGGGTGCCCTCTGGGCCTAGCAGCGCCGTTTGAGTCAGCAGCACGTTCGCCCGTATATCATCGAGCATCTGGCGTAGGCGCTCAGGCGGCAGCGCGGGATCGAGCGGCACATACGCGCCGCCCGCCTTGAGGACGCCCAGCAGCCCCACAATGAAATCCAGCGAGCGCTCGACACACAGCCCGACGCACACATCGGGGCCGACGCCCAGCGCTTTCAGGTGTTGAGCCAGTTGATCGGTGCGCGTGTCCAGGGCGCGGTAGCTCAGCGTCTCGTCCTCGAAGACCACGGCGGGCAGGTCCGGCGTGCGACGAGCCTGTGCCGTAAACCGCTCGTGGAACGGCTCGCCCGCCTGTCTCGCGCTCGTCGACGGGTTGACCAGCGCCAGCAGGCGATCGTGCTCGGCAGGATCGACCAGCGCGTAGGCATGGAGCGGCCAGGCGGGCTGTCGCGCGGCCTGCTCGATCACGATCCTCAAGGCGGCCAGCAGACGCCCGGCGTCGGCGGCGCTACACCGCTGCGCGTCGTAGTGCAGGATCAGATCGAACGACGCGCCACGCGCGCCACAGGCCAGCAGGAGCGTCTGGCGATCGATGCACGCCAACTGTCGCTCGATCGAGATCGTGAAATCGCCCGCCGTGTGTGGCGCTGGCTGCTCGGCGTAGGAGAAGCCAAACGGACACCAGCGCGGCGATCCGTCGCGCGCCTGAGCATCCGGCAGATACTCCCAGGCAAAATACTCCTGCCACTCGTCGGCCTGCTGCAACGCCCGATCGGCCTGCCGCGCAAGCTCGTCGAACGTCATCTGCGCGTCGATCTGGCCGCGAATCGGCAATGCGGTTGCGAACAGCCCCAGGGCATGCGCTAGCTCGTCGTACTTGCGTCCCTCGTGCCCAACCGCGACGATCAGCTCCTCTTGCTCGCCGAAGCGCCAGAGCACAAGCTGCCAGCAGGCCAGGAAGAATGCCGCCGCAGAAACAGCGCCCTGTCCGGCAAGCTCGGCGATCGGCGCGGCCAGCGGGGCGGGCAGCGCGAGCGCTACCTGCTGTCGAGCAAACGGCGCGGCAGGATCGACCGGCTGGATCAGCGGGAGCGTTGAGGCGCGTAATCCGCTAAGATCCTGCTGCTTCCAGAAAGCCCGCCCCGATGCCGTCTCTTCCGATTCGATCAGCTCATTCTGCCAGGCCGCCAGATCGACGTACTGCGGCGGATCCTCCGGCAGCGGCGCGTTCTGTCGGGCGGTCGCATACGCCGCGCCCAGCTCCCGGGCCAGCAGCGCCAGCGATGCCGCGTCGGCGCAGAGCGCGGGCAGGTGGAGCAGGAGCATGTGCTGCGCGGCGGACAGCCGCGCCAGGGTGCAGCGCAGCAGCGGCCCCTGGTCGAGATCGACGGGCTGCTGGCGCTGCGCCCGCATGAGCGATTCGATCGCCGCTGCCTGGCCTGTCGCGTCGAGCAGGCTCAGATCGTGCTCGTCCAGCGTCGGAGCCAGCAGCTCGGCGATCACTTGCAGCGGAAATTGAATGCCCGGTAAGCGCTGGAACGTGGTGTGCAAGATCTCATGCCGCTGCACGACGAGCGCGATTGCTGTAACGAGTGACTCGCGATCGAGCGGCCCGTCGAGCCGCAGCACCGCCTGGGCATAAAACGGCTGCTGGGGACTTGCCTGCTGAAGTTGCCATACATATCGCTGCTGCGGTGATAGCCGAAAGCCCTCGGTCGGGGTCTGAACCATGATCCTGCCTTCCAAGTTTCGAGTTTCGAGTTCTGCGTTTCGAGTTCAACGTTCAAAGTTTCAAGTTCCAAGTTTCCCTGGTTCTCGGTGCGCCCAGAGGGCACCCGGTGCTTGGTGCTCTGTTTGTTCTTTGTTCTCGGCGAGGCCCTCACCCCGGGCCCAGAGGGCACCCGCCCTCTCCCATTGCCATAGGAGAGGGGGAGAAAAGGATTCTTGGTGCTCTGTTTGTTCTTTGTTCTTTAAACCGTCACAATCCGTCTTGCCGGATCAGCTCAGCCATACCGACGACCGTCTTGCGCGCTCCGACGAACGGCATGCGTCCATGCGCCGTCAGCATGTTGTCCAGAATCATGATGTCGCCTTCCTGCCACGGGAAGACCACGGTATGCCGGTCGAAGGCGCGTCTGATCTCATCCAGGACCTCAGCCTCGATCGGCGAGCCATCGCCATAGTAGGTATTGCGCGGCAGGTCTTCTTCCTTGAAGTTTGCCAGCAGCGTGTCGCGCACCTCCGGCAGCAGCGCCGAGACATGGAAGAGATGCGCCTGATTGAACCAGACGCTTGCGCCGGTCTTGGGATGTTTCGCGACGGCCTGGCACACCTGGCTGGTCCGCAGACGATCGCCGTCCTTCCACTCGAAGCGGATACCCGCGCTGCGGCAGTAGTCCTCGACCTCGGCCTTATCGCTGGTCTGGAAGACCTCCTGCCAGGGAAGATCGATCCCGCCGCCGTAGTTGCGCACATACATCACGCCCGTTCGCGCAAACCGTTCACGGATCAGGGGATCGATCTCCGCGAAGACCTTGCGGCTGTCGGCGATCGGCGTCTCGCCGCCCTGCTCGGCGACCGTCACCGCGAAGAATCCGATCTTCATCGGCCAGCTCGTGGTGTAGGCCATCTCGTTATGCATCGGAATCGACTGATCGGCGGGATACTCTGTCGAGGTGTAGATCCTGCCGCTGACCTGCGTGCGCGGCGTCGAGCGGTAGGAGTATTCAAGCAGCTCGTTGGAGATCGTGACGAGCACCTGCTCGAAGGCTTCGATCGCTTTGATGTTGAAGCCGCGAAACAGGATGCCGCCGTACTCCAGCAGGTAGCCCTCGATCTGCTCGCGGTGCTGCCCGGCCCAGCTCAGCAGATCGACGCCGTCGATCGCGGGCTGGATCAGCAGCGGAAGCGGCTGATCGGGCTGAAGCTGGCTCAGCTTAACGACCTCTTGCTGCGCGATATTGACGGCCTGACGGCGCGGGCTGCCTGGGCCTTTGATGCTTGGTTTTTTGGGCTCTTGCGGCTGCATGGTTGATCAACCTTTCGTTTCTGTGCCACGGATCGATTCGCGAGTGGCTCGCTTGAGCTTCTGAAGACTGGTTGCTTTGAGCGTCTGTTGCTCGCGCGCCTGATGCTCCCGGCTGGCCTCGGCGAGCAGTGACCGCAGATCGTCGAGACTCGCCTGGGGCTGCTGCACGACCGCCGTGAGCAATGATTCGTACAACTGCGCGAGCCGGGCGATCGTCGACGCATCGAAGAGATCGCTGTTGTACTCGAACGAGCCGCTCAGCCCCTCGGCGCTTTCGGATAGGCCAAGCCGCAGATCGTAGCGCGCCATGCCGTAGTCGACCTCGAGCGGATGCAGGGTCAGGCCCGGCAGCCTCAGCGCGGCGCGCGGCGCGTTCTGGAGCACGAACCAGACCTGGAAGAGCGGCATGTAGCTCAGGTTCCGCTCCGGCTGAAGCGCCTCGACGAGCTTGTCGAACGGTAGATCCTGGTGGGCGTAGCCGCCGAGCGTCACATCGCGCACGTGATGCAGCACCGCCGGAAACGTCTCCTGTCCCGCCAGGTTGACGCGCAGCACGAGCGTGTTGACGAAAAAGCCGACCAGCGGCTCAAGCTCAACCCGGCTGCGTCCGGCGATCGGCGAGCCGACGACGATGTCGTCCTGGCCGCTGTACCACTGAAGCAGCACATCGAACGCCGCCAGCAGCGTCATAAAGAGCGTGACTCCTTCGCGGCGGCTCAGCGCGGTGAGATCGCCAGCCAGGCTCGTCGGCAGCGTGAAGGCATGTCGCGCTCCCCGATAGCTCTGCACCGCCGGTCGCGGGCGGTCGGTTGGCAGCTTGAGCAGCGGCGGCGCTCCGGCAAGCTGCTGCCGCCAGTAGCTCAACAGATCCTCCAGCACGCTATCGCCTGCGCTTCCGGCCAGCCAGTCGCGCTGCCAGATCGCGTAATCGGCGTACTGGATCGCCAGATCGGGCACGGCGGCGGCGTCGGGCTGCTCGCTCACGAAGGCCGCGTAGAACGCCGCAACCTCGCGGATCAGCACATCCATCGACCAGCCATCGGAGATGATGTGATGCATCGTCAGCAGCAGCACATGCTCGGCGTCGTCGAGCGCCAGCAGCACCGTACGTACGAGCGGGCCGCGCTGAAGGTCAAAGGGCTGCCGCGCCTCGGCAATCGCCAGCCGTGCGACCTCGGCCTCGCGCTCGGCGGCAGGCATCGTCCGCAGGTCGATCTCGGCCAGCGGAATCGTGCCGGTAGCGGCGATCATCTGCCGGGTCTGTCCGTCGGCGGATGATCCCTCGACGAAGGTTGTTCGCAGAATTTCGTGGCGCTGGACGATCCGGTCAAGGCTGTGCTGCAAGGCGGCTTTGTCGAGCGATCCGATGAGCCGCACGGCAGCCGGAACGTTGTACAGCGGGCTATTCGGCTCCAAGCGATCCAGAAACCAGAGCCGCTGCTGCGCGTACGAGAGCGGCAGCGCAGCCTCGCGCGGAGCTGGCGTGATGGGCGCTGCCTGATGGATTGGCTGCGATGACGCGATCTGCTCGGCCAGACCGGCGACCGTCGGCTGCTCAAGCAGGCTGCGAATCGACAGCTCGACATGGCAGGCCTCGCGCACCCGCGCCATGATCCGCGCCGCGACCAGCGATTGCCCGCCAAGCTCGAAGAAGTTGTCGTAGACGCCCACCCGATCAAGATCGAGCACATCGGCCCAGATGCCTGCCACCACCTCTTCGATCGGCGTGCGCGGCGCGACGAATGGCTGGTCAAGATCGGGTCGGATCTGCTCCGGCGCTGGCAGCGCGCCGCGATCAATCTTGCCGTTGGCGTTGAGCGGCAGCGACGGGAGCACGACAAACGCGGATGGGATCATGTAGTCGGGCAGGTGCTCGCCCAGGAACTTCCGTAGCTCCTGCGGCGAACCAAGCACAGAGAACATCGCCCCCGATGACTCCTGTTCTTGGTGTGCCGGGTGTCCATGCCGGGTGCCCATGCCGGGTGCCTGCATGGCGCCCGTTCTCTGTTCTACCACGTACGCTACCAGCCGCTTCTCGCCCGGCACATCCTCACGCGCCAGCACCACGCCCTCGCTGACCTGCGGATGCTGCCGCAGGACGGTTTCGATCTCTTCCAGCTCGATGCGAAAGCCGCGCACCTTCACCTGATGGTCGATCCGGCCCACAAACTCGATCAGCCCGTCGCGCCGGTAGCGCACCAGATCGCCGGTCTTGTACATCGTCGCGCCCGGCTGCTTGTTGAAGGGATCGGGCACGATCTTCTCGGCGGTCAGCTCCGGGCGGTTGAGGTAGCCGCGCGCTACGGCGGGGCCGCCGACATACAGCTCGCCGGGCACGCCGATCGGCACGCGCTGGAGGCGTGCGTCAAGGAGGTATACCCGCCGATCGCCGATGGGCCTGCCGATCGGAATCGCGCTCAGGTTGTCTGGCAAGCCTTGCGGGATCGGATAGCAGCAGGAGAAGACCGTACACTCCGAAGGGCCGTAGCCGTTGATCAGGCGGGTGCTGGGCAGCAGCTTGAGCGCGCGGCGCACATGCTGCACCGAGAGCTGCTCGCCGCCGACCATGAGCTGTTTCACGCCCGCCAGTGCCTCCGGCACCATGTCGATCATCGCGTTGAAGAGCGCGGCGGTGAGCCAGAGAATATCAACGCCGTGCGCCCGGATCGCCTCGGCCAGTTCATGCGGCGATGCCATCTGCGCCGGATAGAGCACACAGCGCGCGCCATACAGCAGCGCGGGCCACAGCTCCAGCGTCAGCGCGTCCCACGAGATCGACGAGTAGTGCAGCCAGGTCTGCGTCGCGTTGAGATCGACATAATCGACGTTGAACATAAAGCCGGGGATGCTCCGGTGCGGGATCGCCGAGCCTTTGGGCCGTCCGGTCGAGCCTGAGGTGTAGGTGACATACGCCAGGTGCTCGATCGTGACGGCGCTGGTGGGATTGGTATCCGGCTCCAGAGCGAGCTGCTCCCAGTCGGCGTCGAGCGCGATCGTTCGCGCCGCGTGCGCAGGCAGCAGCGGGCGCAGCCGCTCCTGGGTCAGCAAGAGCGATACGCCCGTATCGTCGAGCATAAACTGGAGCCGATCCTGGGGGAACAGCGGATCGAGCGGCAGATACGCGCCGCCCGCCTTGAGGATGCCCAGCAGGCCAATCACCAGATCCGGCGAGCGCTCGGCACAGATACCGACCAGCACGTCCGGGCCTACGCCCTGCTTTTGGAGATAATGCGCGAGCTGGTTGGCGCGGCGATTGATCTGCTCGTAGCTCCAGTGGGCATCCTGGTAGCTCAGCGCAAGCGCGTCGGGACGAGCCGCCGCCTGCGCTTCAAACAATCTATGAATCGGTTGATACGTAGCTTCGGGCTGCTGCATGTAGTTCCTCACGAGACTGAATGAGGCGCGAGCAAGCGATGACCGCACGCAGCAAAGCGGGAGGCCATCGCCTCCACCCTGCCCGTACGTGCGTCGATGACGTGTTTCTTCAGATTCGCTGATCGGATCGACCTAAACGGCTGGCTGGAAGAAGTAGGATCGGCGCTTTTTGATCCTGCCATGTTCAAAACAATAGACATCGGTAAACAACACGTCGGCTGGTGATCCATCTTTTTTGACACCGATAAAGCGTCCCCAGCACGCACCATGGTTATGCTCAATCACGATCTGTTCGATGTAATGGTTGCCGGATGCCAGGATGCGCTCCTCACGATAGAACTTCAGCAATCGCTCGATGCCGCTGAACGATTCGTATCCTGGTCGATCATAGACGATATCTGGATGAAAGATCTGCTCAAATGCATCCCAGTCACGGGTATCGATGGCATGGAATAGGTCGGTGATAACTGTGCTGAGCATCGCAGTCACCTCTAGGACTGATGAGGGTCACATATTTCCCCACTCTTCTAATAAACGTTGCTCCGATTCTGAAATCAGCGGTAAGTCCGTGAGGCGCTGATCGGGATCGCTGACGATTCCCTGCAACAAGATCTGATAGTGCTCGACGATTCCCTCAATCGTCGTCGCGTCGAACAGCTCGGTGTCGTACTCCAGCATGCCGCGCAATCCGTCGGACGTGTCCATCAGATTCAAGGTCAGATCGTACTTTGTGGTTCCGCTGTCGACATCAAGTGGCTGAAGCACCAGATTGGGCAGCGCCAGCGGCGGCAGCGGCGCGTTTTGCAGCACAAAGGCCACTGTAAAGAGCGAGGTCGGGCTGCTGTGGCGGCGCGGCAGCACCTCCTCGACCACCTGCTCGAACGGAAGATCTTGATGAACATACGCTTCCAGGCAGACCTCGCGCACGCGCGCGAGCAGCTCGCGGAAGCTGGGATTGCCCGCGAGATTAGTTCGTAAGGCCAGCATGTTCACAAAAAAACCAATCAGCGGCTCGATCTCAGCCTGCGTGCGATGAGCGATCGGCGAGCCGATGATGATGTCCTCCTGTCCGGTATAGCGGTACAGCAAGGCGTTGAACGCCGCCAGCAACGTCATGAACAGGGTTGCCTGCTCGCGCTGACTCAGCTCCGTGAGCGCCACGGTAACATCCTGAGAGATGATCAGCGGCTGCTGAGCGCCCAGGAAAGCGCGCCGGGCTGGGCGCGGATGATCAAGCGGCAATTCGAGCTGCGGCAGATGCCCGCCGAGTTGCGTTTTCCAGTACGCGCGTTGAGCTTCCAGCGCCGCTTCCGGCAGCCAGCGACGCTGCCAAACCGCATAATCGCCATATTGTACCGAAAGATCGGTAAGCTGCGCGGGCCGTCCGGCAGCATAGGCCGTGTAGGCGGTCGTAAGCTCATGGATCAGCACGCCCGTGGACCAGCCATCGGAGACAATATGATGCATGTTCAGCAGCAGAACATGCTCCTGCGGGGCGACTCGCAGCAGCGTTGCTCGTAGCAATGGGCCACGCTCCAGATCGAAGGGCTGCCGAGCGCCGGCCACGAGCAGCCGCCGCGCAGACTCTTCGCGCTGCGCGTGCGGCTCGCTGCTCAGGTCGATGAGCGGCAGGGGTACCACCAGCGACGGCGCGATGACCTGCACAGGCTCTCCCCGATGCGTGGTAAACGTGGTTCGTAGCGCCTCGTGCCGCGCGACAAGCGTATTCAGGCTATGCTCAAGCGCTGGCACATCCAGCGTTCCGCTCAGGCGCAGGGCGAGCGGGATGTTGTAGCTGATGTCTCCTGGCTCCATCTGCTCGTGGAGCCAGAGCCGCTGCTGCGCAAATGAGAGCGGGAGCGGCTGATCGCGGGGCGCGGGCACGATCGGCGGCAGGGTGCGCTGAAGCCTGGCCTGCTGTGCGATCATGATCCGCTCGGCCAGGGCGGCGACTGTGGGAGCCTCGAACACGCTGCGCAGCGGCAGATCCACGTCAAACGCGGCGCGCAGCCGAGCCAGCAGGCGCGTGACCAGCAGCGAGTGGCCGCCTAGCTCAAAGAAGTTGTCGTGCAAACCGATCTGCTGTAGCCCCAGCAGCTCGCGCCATTCCTGCGCGACGCGCTCCTGAAAGGGCGTGCCCGGCGCGGCGGAGTCTTCCGCATGCTGTTGAGTCGGCATCATCGCTAGCAGCGCGCTGCGATCGACTTTCCCATTCGGCATGAGCGGCAGCGCTTCGAGGACCAAAAACGCGGATGGGATCATGTAGGCGGGCAGACACGCGCCCAGGAATTGACGCAGTTCTTGAGGAGAACAAAGATGTGGGGCGCCCGCCTGGCACCCGCCTGGCACCTGCAACAAAGAACACGAGTCGCTGGTCGTGCTGCTCGCTGCTCTTTGTGCTTTGCTCTGGCTTTCGACAATATACGCTACTAATCGAGTATCGCCCTGAGCGTCTTCCCGTGCCAGCACGACGCTCTCACGCACGTCTGGATGCTGGCTCAGCGTCCGCTCGATCTCCTCCAGCTCGATGCGAAAGCCTCGGATCTTGACCTGCCGGTCGCTGCGGCCCAAGAACATCAGATTACCGTCGGGCAGGTACCGTGCTCGGTCGCCGGTTTTATAGAGGCGCGCGCCTGGGCGGGTGCCCTCTGGGCGGCTGAACGGATCGGGGAGGAAGCGCTCGGCGGTCAGGTCGGGCCGGTTGAGGTAGCCGCGCGCCACTTGCACGCCGCCAATGTAGATCTCGCCCGGCACATTGACCGGCACCGGCTGAAGCTGCTCGTTCAGCAGATAGATCCGGCTGTTGCGCATGGGCCGGCCAATCGGCGTGTGACGCTCATACGCGGCTGCCGGTGAGATCTCGTACAGCGTCGTACATACCACCGTCTCGGTCGGGCCGTAGCCGTTGAGGATCTGGAGTCCCGACACGCGCTCGCAGATCGACGCCAGCAGCGCTTCGGGGATCGGCTCGACGCCGACCAGCAGCCGTCGGAGTGCTAAGCGCTGCGGCGCATGCTCCAGCCATGCGTGGAGATCCGATACTAAGAATGGCGGTAGATAGGCGCTCTGAATACGCTGCGCGCTCAGCCACTCGAGATACGCCGCTCCGTCGGCGCGCACGGACTCCGGCACTAGATGCAGCGTGCCGCCGGTCAGCAGCGGCTGCCAGATCTCGTACACCGACACATCGAAGCTGATGCTGGTCCAACAACTGCACGCCGCGCCGACAGGAAGCTCCTGTCGCTCCCTGAAATCGGCGATCAGGTTGACGACGCCACGATGAGCACAGGCCACGCCCTTGGGCTGTCCGGTCGAGCCGGAAGTGTAGATCACGTAGGCCAGATGATCGGGCTGGACATTGGGCGGCAGGTTATCGACAGGCTGCTGCGCGACCTGCTGCCGATCGCTGTCCAGCTCGACAAGCTGCGCGACGCTCTGGGGCAAGCTGTCTCTCAGGTGCCGCTGCGTCACCACGATCGGCATGCGCGCCGCGCTGACCATCAGCGCGAGACGATCGGGCGGGTAGGTCGGATCGAGCGGCACGTACGCGCCGCCCGCTTTGAGCACGCCCAGCAGCACGACGATCAGCTCCGCCGAGCGCTCGACACAGACGCCGACGGGCGTGTCCGGCCCGACGCCCAGGGCTCGCAAATAGCGCGCCACCTGATTCGCGCGCTGATTAAGCTCGGCGTAGGTCAGGCGCTCGGCTTCGTGGACCACAGCGAGCGTGTCGGGCGTGCGCAGCGCCTGAATCTCGAAGAGCGCATGGATGCTCTGGTCGGCGGGATACGTCGCGGCGGTCGCGTTCCAGTGGCGCATCTGCTGCTGCTCGGCGGCGGTCAGCAGCGGCAATTCAAGAATCCGCAGCAGCGGATTGGCGACGATCGCGGCGAGCAACACCTGGAAGTGCTCCCGAAGCCGCGCGATCGTCGCGGCCTCGAAGAGATCGGTGTTGTACTCGATCTCGCCGCGTAACCCTTCCCCGGTCAACGTCATGTCCACCGCGAGATCGAACTTGGCTGTGCCGCTGCTGCTCTCGCCGGGTATGAGCGTGAGATCCGGCAGGATCAGCGTCGGCAGCGGCCCGTTGTGCAACGCAAAAAAGACTTGAACCAGCGGCGTGTGGCCGGGCGTGCGATCGGGCTGGAGCGCCTCGACCAGTTGCTCGAAGGGTAGCTCCTGGTGGGCGTACGCGCTGGCGCAGACCGCGTGCACGCGCGCGAGCAGCGTTTGAAACGTGGGATTGCCCGCAAGATCCGTGCGCAAAACGAGCGTATTGACAAAACAGCCGATCAGCGCTTCCGTTTCCGTGCGGGTGCGCCCTGCAACCGCCGTGCCGACCGCAATATCAGCTTGCTCGCTGTAGCGCGCCATGAGCACCTGGAAGGCTGCCAGCAGCGTCATGAAGAGCGTCACGCCCTCCCGCTGACTCAAGGCGATCAGGGCGTCGGTCAGCGCGCGCGAGAACAGGAAGGCTGCGCGCGTGCCGTTGGTAGTCTGCACCGACGGACGCGGATGATCGGTCGGCAGATCCAGCAGCGGCGGTAGTCCTGCGAGCTGCTGCTGCCAGTAGGCCAGAAGTGTGCTGCGGCGCTCTCCCGTGAGGCGCTGCTGCTCCCAGTGCGCGAAGTCGGCGTACTGGATCGAGAGCGCGGGCAATGCTAAAGGATCGCCTCCGACGAATGCGGTATAGCCTGCGCCAAGCTCGCGCCAGAATACGCCCAACGACCAGCCATCGGCGACGATATGATGCAGTGTGAGCAGGAGTATATGTTCGCGCTGGCTCAAGCGCAGCAGCGTCGTGCGCAGCAGCGGCCCCTGGGCCAGATCGAACGGGCGGCGAGCCTCTGCCCGCGACAATTCCTTGACCTGCGCCTCCTGCTCAGTCGGCGGCAGGTGCCGCAGATCGACGAGCGCGAGCGTCACCGGGAGCGCGGGATGGACTATCTGGAACGGCTGTCCTGCAAGCGCGACGAACGTCGTCCGTAGCACCTCGTGGCGCTGAATGATCGCCTGGATGCTGCGTTCGAGCGCCGCTTCGTCCAGCGATCCGTGCAGCCGTAAGCAGCCCGGTAAGTGGTAGACCGGATCGCCGGGCGACCACTGATCGAGGAACCACAGGCGCTGCTGGGCGGACGATAGGGGGAACACATTCAGTGAGGCTGCTCGTTGCTGGATCGCTTGCGCAAGAAGCTCTTGTTTCTCAGGAGGAAGCGCAGCCAGACGCTTCACCAGATCATTCATGAACACAATCTCTTATATCGAATGACGAGTGATGCGCTCGTCATGCGTCCGGTGCTGATACATAGTCTCGCCCGTGCCAACCGCTTGGGGGATGATCTGCCCCAATGAATCGCTGAGGAGCATTCATTGGGCGATTGATCTCATACGCGCTACGTTGCGTCTACTACATAGGATCGCATTTGGAACTGCCCGTAGTGTAGCATATATCTGAATCTGATCGCAATGATCATCCTGCATCAGATTAATAAACGCCCAGAACAAGCGGCTTGTCCTGGGCGCTCTTGCCTGGCAGCAGCGATCTTCAGCCATCCGACCGGTCTTCGGTGGATTGAGCCTCGTCGGATGCGGCGCGCGCGTAGATCTCGCCGTTGACCATCATATAGTTGACCGGCCCTGCGGCTTCGGGGACGAAGCCCACGTTGATGCCGTATTCCTGGTTATGGTAGCGACTCTCGCCGAATGCGATCAGCGGCAGCGGGTGTCTTGATCCCTGGATCGTCAGCCCGTCGTCGCCGATCGCCACGCGCACCACGCGGCCATCCCTGGTGTACGCGCCCGTATAGCGCTGCCACAGCTCGCGGTCTGGCTCGATCGGCGCTGGCAGTGGAAATTCGGCTGGTAGTCCAAGCAGCGCGTCGAAGAGATACGCTTCCAGGGCGTTGAGCGAAAGCTGCTCGGTGAGATTGTACAGCGCCACGAAGCCGATCTGCCGCTCAGGAGCCAGCACGAACAAGCTGCCAAAGCTGCCGATCATACCGCCCTGTTTGACCCGGCGCACGCCCTTATGCGTTTCTGTGACAAAGGCCAGGCCATAGCCATCACCCCAGGGCGTGTACGTTTCCACCTGACGGCGCTGCATCTCCGCTACCAGATCGCCGCTGAGAATCCGGGTGCCTCGGAACGAGCCGCCGCCGAGATGCAGCGCGCCGAAGTTGGCGAGATCGAGCGCCGTCGAGAGCGCAAAGCTGCTGGGGTATTGCCCGCTGTTCTCGGCAAAACGATGCTGGACACGGACGCTGCCATCTTCCAGCAGATCGTGGCCGAGCGCCACAGGATAGGTCATCGCAACCAGCGGATCGAACAGGGTGCGGCTCATCTCCAGCGGCTCAAAAACGAGCTGGCGCATCAGCTCAGGGTAGGGCGTTCCGCTGACGACTTCCGCGATATATCCGGCGAGATCCAGACCCGGGCTGCTGTAGGAGAAGACTTTGCCCGGCTCGGCCACCAGCAGATCCGGCGTGATCCGCTCGCGGACATATTGCGCCAGGCCAGCGGGGCCACGCGCTCCAAATAGCTCCTCGTGATCGGCAAGGCCAGCCGAGTGGCTCAGCAGCATGCGCAGCGAGATCCGCGCGCTCGCCAGCGCCGAGAACGAGAGCATGAACAGGCTGACATTGGTGCGTGTGGCAAGCTCGCGCAGCGCGTCGGTCCATTCCTGCGCGAAGTGAAACGCCAGAATATCGCCATGGTACGAAAACTCTTTCGGACGCGGCCTGTCGGTCTGGATCGGCGCGGACGGCACGCCTGCGGCAAACAGACGGCGAAAATACTCCAGGTCCGCGTCGAACGTGCCCAACTCGATCAGCGCGTTATGCCAGGCCGCATAATCCTTGTATTGAATCCGCAGCGGCGGCAGCGTCGGCGCTGCTCCCCGGCGATACGCCTCGTACAGATGGGCCAGCTCGCGGTAGAGAATGCCCTCCGACCAGCCATCGAGGATCACATGGTGCGAGGTCAGCACCAGCACGGCGCGATCGTCGGCCAGCGCGACCAGCGTGACCCTGAGCAGCGGAGGACGATCAAGCTCAAAGGGCGTGGTCCGCTCGTCGTAGTAGATCTGCTCCAAGAGCGTGTCCTGGTCAGGCTGCTGGCGCGCATCGATGGAGCGCAGGCGGAAACAGTCGGCGTCGTGAATCACCTGGCGATAATCGCCCTGCACGAACGGAAACGCGGTGCGCAGAATTTCGTGCCGCTCGACCAGCGTCCTGAAGGCTTGCTCAAGCGCGCCGCGTCGACGGCTCCATCGATCGTAAAGATCTGCGGTTGCAGATAGGCGCGTCGGGTTTTATCGACCTGATCGATGATCAGCAGGCGGCGCTGCGCGTGCGAGATCGCATACCACGGCTGCTGCGGCAGGCGCGGAATCGGCGTGATCTGGTGGGCGTGGAGCTGCGTCTGCTGCGTGGCCTCGATCTGCGCGGCCAGCCCGGCGATCGTCGGATCTTCAAAGAGCGCGCATCGGCAGCGACACGCCCAGCGCCTCGTGGATCTCGCGCATCACCTTGACCGCCAGGAGCGAGTGACCGCCCAGCTCAAAAAAATGATCGTCCGTGCTGATCTGATCTCGGCCCAGCGCGCGGCTCCAGATCGCGGCGATCTGCCGCTCGGTTTCGGTGCGCGGCGCGACGAATGGGGTGCTCGGCGCGGCGGCGGCTGGCGACGTGTGCTGGCTACCCAGGCGCTGCGCCAGCCTGGCACGCTGGGCCTCCGAAAGCTGGGCCTTGCGTTTTTCCAGCTCCGCGCGCTGCTTTGAAAGGGGATCGTCGTGCATCACCTGGTCCTTATGCGTATGCAGGGAAGCGCCTGGGGAGTGACCCGATTTGGTCCTGGATGCGGGCACGGGATCGAGGTGCGGATACCATGCCGGGCGGTGCGGTCTGCTGATCATCTCCTGCCAGCCGTGTCCGTTGTTCGATCAGCCGTGCTGTCCGTGCGCCAGCGTGACACGCCGGACGAGCGCCAGTATAGCATGTTTCCGAACATCTGCCCCCGCTCGACGCTGCCGACACCTGACGGCGAGGCTATCGTCAGCAGCCTGTAGCCCACGCCAGCGCGGGCATCGGTCAGCTTGTGCGCCAGTCCAGCCTGCGATGGCTTACGAGCAGAAATAGCCCAACCAGCGCGGTGAGAATCAGAATATCGTACATCAGGCGCGCGCCCCAGTTGCCGCTCAACACCATACGGAACGCATCGGCGACATAGGTGGTGGGCACAAAGATCGCAATCATCTGCAAGAGCCGGGGCATGGCCTCAAGCGGCATCAGCATCGGCGACAAAAAGGTGACAAAGCCGATCAGCGCCTGGGCATAGGCCATCGCGGTCTGTCCCGTACGTGCGTACATGCCCAGCAGCGCGCCGAAGCCGGTCAGCGACAGCGCGCTGAGCGGAACCAGCGGGATCAAGATCAGGCTGCCCTCAGGCCGCAGCCCAAACATCCATATCCCAAACACATAGGAGCTGACGATGCCGGGAACGGCAAAGAGCAGATACACCGAAACCATCGCCAGGATCAGCGCGAGCTTCGGGATCGGCAGCATGGCCCAATAGTCGAACTCGCGGGTTTCGCGCGCCCAGCCGATCTTAACGATCATCATCTGCGTCGGGCCGTAGGCGATCGAGAGCGCCATGTTGCCGCCGAGCAAAAAAACTGCCTGCTGCACCGACATCGCTCCGTTCATCGTTTTGAAGAAAAAGATCAACCCAAGCGGCATGACCGTGCCGAAAAAGGAGTGATAGAACCACGTCGTGCGGTATTCGGTGAGCAGCACGCGCGTCAGGATCAGGTATCGCCACAGGCTGATGGCGAGCGTCCGGCGCGGCGGCGGGTAGGGCGGCGCGGCCAGGGAGTCGTTACTCAAGGCGCTTATCTCCTCCTAGTTCCAGGTACACGTCTTCAAGCGATGGCGTCAGAATGCGAAAATCGTCGAGCTGATCAAGGCCGATCTGGGCCAGCACATGGTCGATCGCGGCGCGGGCGGTATCGCGGTGGCATAAGATCGTGAGGTGCTGCTGCGACAGCGCGCGGCACTCGCCCAGGTGTTGCAGCAGTTCGCGGTAGCCGTTGGGCTCGGATTTGAAGAGCAATTCCAGCCGGACGCGCTGCTCAACCCGCGCTTTGAGCCCGCCGGGCGTGCCCAGGGCCATGAGGCGGCCATGGTTGATGATGCCCACGCGCTGGACGATCCGCTCGGCCTCAAGCACGTTATGGGTGACAAGAATGATCGTCGCGCCGCGCTGATTCTGGTGCAGCAGCTTTTCCCATACCAGCCGCCGAATCTTGGGGTCAAGGTCGTTGGTTGGCTCGTCAAAGATTTGCACGGGCCGATCGCCGACAAAGGCGACCGCCAGCGCGACGAGCCGTTGCTGGCCGCCGGAGAGCGTCCGAATGCGTCGCCTGCGCAGCGGATCGAGGCTCAGCTCCGCCATCAACTCATCGACCTGTTTGCGCGCCGCTGCTCTTGCCATGCCCCGGAGCAGCCCGGTATGAAAGATGGCCTCTTCGGGGTACTGATCCCAAAAGGCCATCGTATGCTGCGGCTGGAGCGATACATAGTCTGCCACGATCTCCGACGACCTGACCACATCCATGCCGAAGAGCAGGATCGATCCGCGATTTGGTCGGATCAGCCCGGCCATCTGATTGACCAGCGTGGATTTTCCGGCACCATTTGGTCCGAGCAGGCCAAAGATCTCGCCTGCGTGAATATCAAGGCTGATCCGATCGTTGGCCGGATGCTGTGCGCCTTTATATGTTTTGGTCAGGTCCGCAATGCGATACACCAATGCCATGACTGATCTCCTGAAGCGCTGGTTGTGCGGCTCTCTTCGGATGCTACCGCTTTGGTCAGGCAGCTGTGGGGTAGCTCAACGTGTCGGACCTGTGGCGAACACAGCGCGGGTAAATGATTATAAACCAACCGGCCTTTGCCGTAAATCCCCACGAGTACCCTCTCATACGGGACAATCTGCGGGCGGTGTACGGCGCGATCTCATGGTATCGTATGGCGCACCCACGAGGATGCCTTCGTCACACGACTTTTGCGGGAGCACTGCGATGTTGAATCTCTACCGGCTCGAACAACGTGTCCAGCAGGCGGTCCAGGAGCGGCGCTATGTCGGCCTGGCGCTGGCGCTGGTGCAGGGCGGCGACATTACCTATGCGCGTGGCTTCGGCACCACCAGCGTCGAAGATGGCGGCATCGCGGTAACGCCCGATACGCTGTTTTGTATCGGCTCGATCAGCAAATCGTTGACCGGCACGCTGGTGATGCGTCTGGTCGAGCAGGGCAAGCTCGATCTGGACGAGCCGGTGATCAGCTACCTGCCGGGCTTTGCCTTCAGCGATCCCAAGCTCGGCCAGGCGGTTACGCTCCGGCATGTCTTGAGCCATAGCACGGGCCTGCCAGCCGCAGGCAAGGACTTTGGCCCGCGCGACCCGGATGCGCTGCGGCGCTTTGTGTGGGACGAGATCCCGCGCTATCAGTTCATCGCGGAGCCGGGCAAGGTCCATCTGTACAACAACACGGTCATCGTCCTGGCGGGGTATCTGGCCGAGGTGGTGACGGGAAGATACTACGATCAGCTAGTGCAGGAGTTGATCTTCGAGCCGCTCCGGATGCGCCGCAGCACCTTCGACCGTACCGTTGCGATGACCTATCCGCTGGCGCTGGCGCATGAAGTCGATGCGCATGGCGTGCTGCGTACCAGGCATCATTTTACCGACAACGTGAGCGGCAATCCGGCGGGCTTTGGCATCAGCTCAACGCTCGATCTTGCCAACTTTGCGATCATGCATCTCAACCAGGGCCGGTTCCAAGATACCGCGCTCCTCACACCCGAGTCGGTCGCCCTGATGCATACGCCCCAGGCAAGCCGCTACCGACTCGGCTATGAGGCGGGGTATGGACTGGGCTTCTACACCGGCCACTACAAGGGTGTGCGGCATGTCACCCACGGCGGCATGCTGGAAAGCTACAACTGTCTGCTGACGCTCTTTCCTCAGCGCGAGCTTGCCGTTATTCTGCAATGCAACTACGAGGACGGCTCCGACATGGGCAGCCTGGTCGGAGCGCTCTACAACGAGCTGCTCGATCTGCCAGCCGCCCGCTTCCAGCCAGCGGCGGTCGCGCCCGACCGATCGGCGTGGCCGCGCTATGTCGGCACGTATCTCAGCGTCCACTCCGGCCTCGCGACGATCGAGATCGTCGACGATCAGCTTATGCTCGAGCTCAACGGCGAGACGATGCCGCTGACCGCCGTGGAGGGCGGCCTGTACCATACCGGCTCGACCTACGTTGGCTTTGTTGCCGAAGCGTCAGGTCCGGTGCAGTACGTGATGATCGATAGCGAGCCGTACCGCCGCTTCGCGCGTGACCACTCGTTCGTGCCGGATGTCGGCGCGTGGGCGGCCTATACCGGCGCGTATGCCGTCTGGGAGATCGACCCGACGCCGATCAAGATTCGCATCGCCGACGATCGGTTGCATATGCAGTGGTGGGGCGATGAGGTGGTCTGCACGCCGCTCACGGCGACCAGCTTTATCAGCCCGCGCGGCCTGATCGAGTTTGAGCCAGCCGAGGACGGTGGACCGCCCGTGCTGGTGACGGCGGGTGGTGCAGCCCGCCGCTATCGCGTATCGTCGGCAACATGACCGGGCATGCTGCATGTTTTTCACCATACGGTACAATCACGATCCGCCCGCAGCGTTTGATGTTCGAGAGCGACAAGGGGGCCGAACGATGGCGAACTCAGACCCGGCGAAGCCGGGACCAAAGAAGCCGGGATCGATCCAGCGCAAAGCGGTGAACATAGCGCAGGCAGAGCTGGTCAAGGTTGCTCCGCTCCTGCCCGGCAGCAGCCTGCCGCTCCTGGTTCAGCCGACGATCGACGGGGTGAATCTGATCGATTGGGCCGCAGCGCATCGCGAGGAGATTCAAGCTCATCTGCTGACGCACGGCGGCCTGCTCTTCCGTGATTTTGCGGTGCCTGAGATCGCGGACTTCGAGCAGTTTGTGAGGGCGACATCGGGAAATTTGCTTGAATATCGCGAGCGCTCATCGCCGCGCAGCCAGGTCAGCGGCAATATTTACATATCCACCGACTACCCCGCCGATCAGCCGATTTTTCTCCACAACGAGAACTCCTACCAGCATACCTGGCCTTTGAAAATCTTTTTCTTCTGTGTCACGGCTGCCGAGCAGGGCGGCGAGACGCCGATCGCCGATGTGCGCAAGGTCTATCAGCGGATCGATCCCGCGATTCGCGCGCGCTTTGCGCGCAAGGGCTGGATGTATGTGCGCAACTTTGGGCAGGGCATCGGCTTGCCCTGGCAGACGGTGTTTCAGACCGAGGATAAGGCTGCGGTCGAGGAGTACTGCCGCCAGCACCAGATCGAGGCAACCTGGCGCGAGGGTGATCGCTTACGGACCCGCGCTATTCGCGAGGCCGTGCTGCGCCATCCGCAGAGCGGCGAGCTGGTCTGGTTCAACCACGCGACGTTTTTCCATGTCACCACGCTCAGCCCGATGGTGCGCGACGCGATGCTGGCGGAGTTTAGCGAAGAAGATCTGCCAGCCAATAGCTACTATGGCGATGGAACTCCGATCGAGCCGGAGGTGGTTGAGGCCCTGCGGGAAGCCTACCATCAGGAAACGGTGTCCTTCCCCTGGCAGCGCGGAGATATTTTGATGCTTGACAATATGCTGGTGGCGCATGGTCGCGCGCCATTTGTGGGATCGCGCAAGGTTGTCGTCGGCATGGCCGAGCCGGTGAGTCGCGACGATGTGCGGGCGAACGACATTCAGGTGACGCCGTAAGGGCGTGATTCATCAATAGAGCGTCTGGGGATTGAACACGTTGCGCAGCGGCTCACCGGCCAGCCAGCGGGCCAGATTGTCGCAGAAAAGATCCACGATCCGCTCATTTTCCCGATCGCTGGTGCCGCCTGAGTGCGGGCTGACCAGCACGTTGGGCAGATCCCAGAGCGGGCTGCTTTGGGGAAGCGGCTCCTCGGCAAACACATCAAGCGCGGCGCCGCCCAGATGCTCCGATCGCAGCGCGGCGATTAATGCGGGCTCGTCCACGAGCGCGCCGCGACCGATATTGATCAACATCGCGCCGCGCGGCAAACGCGCCAGCTCAGCCTCGCCGATCAGCTGCTCGGTCTGCGGCGTGTGCGGCGTGATCAGCACCAGATACTCGGCCTGCGGCAAGAGCTGATGGAGGCTTTCCGGCCCGTACACCTGATCGAGAAACAGCGTCGCCGGATCAACACCGTCGACCGAGCGCTTGATGCCGATCACGTTCATGCGCAGCGCCTGGCCTAGCCGCGCCAGCTCCCGCCCAATCTTGCCCACGCCGACGATCAGCAGCGTGCGGCCTTCGAGATCCGCCACGGAGTATTGGCTCCAATGCTTGCGAGCCTGGTCGCGGAGCGTGCGCAGCAGATCCTTGCTGAACATCAGCATCGCCATCAGGCAGAACTCGGCCAGCGGCTGGGCATGAACACCGCTCGCGGTGGTCAGCACCGTGTTCGGCAGGCGGCTGGGATAGTCCAGCCTTTTGACGAGCTGGCCGATCCCGGCGCTAGTCGCTTGAATCCAGCGCAGCCTGGGCGCAAGCTCCGGCAGATCGTCAAGGTGGGTATGATCGAAATCGAAGAGAATATCCGCCTGGCCCAGCAGATCGCGCCAGCGGCGCTCCTGCTGCGGCGTGCGCTGGATCGGCTGCCCGATATGATCGTTGGGGAAGCGCGGCGGCCTGAGCAGATCAGGCTCGTAGATCACATGCAGCCGCGCATCGACGCCCCGAATGCGCTCGATATGCTCAGGTTCCAGATAGCTGGCGATCAGAATCGTCTGCTGTGCTAACTGATGGTCCATGCTCGTTTCCTGGGTACAGAATTAAAGACCGCTCGATTCTACATCAGATCGGGAATCGTGGGGAAAGGCACCAGCTCTCCGGTCCTGTGTTCTTTAATTCTCGGTCGTTATCGAACTGCAAGGCGGAACGGACCTGCAAGCATGCCTCCATAGAACTTCGGCGGGCTTGGGGATCTTCGTGGTCGGGTGGCTCGGTCAAAACATAAAAATATGGTAAGGTTGCTGTGCAGCACTGTCAAGCATCAGAAGTCCTGCCTGGCGTTCGATGACCTTGGCAGGTGCAGGCAAGCCGGGATGGGCGATTGTGCTAAATTCGGGCCTGGTGCAGAATCAACGTGTCTTTGTGGCTGCGCGGAATCTTAGCCTCGCCGCGATCAGCCGCTATGTCGCTGCGATCCAACCCTGCTTGTCGAAGGGCCTTGCCAATCCGATCGGCTGGTCATAGCTGCGGTAAGCGAAAGAAGCTCTGTCGGGAGGACAGTCCAGATGGCACGGACGTTTGGCGTATATGGCCCGGCTCATCCATTGCTTGGCAACATCTCTGAGCGGTTGTACTTGCCGGTATGGAAAGCCTTTAGCGCGAAGAAGCATTTTTACACCGCCGACAGCGCCTACGCCCACCAGCGTGCCATGCTGATGCATCAGAAGCTCCAGCGCGGCGAGACAGTGTATTTGCTTGGGATCGGCATTCGCACGCATAACACCGGCGCTGCGCTGGTCGAGGTGTCGCGGGAGCGCGGCGTGCGGCTGATCTGTAATAACGAAGAAGAGCGCTACGTCGGCCACAAGCACTGCGATCGGTTCCCGGAGCAGGCGATCGAGGCGCTCAAGGCCCAGATGGCCGAGCGTGGCATCGGCGCCGACGATCTCCATGCCTGCCTCGCCAACTTCGACTTTGTGCAATTTTACTCGCCGCGCGTGATCGTCGAGGAGCTGCCGGGGACGCTGCGCCAGCTTCGCCATCTCGATATTACCCACGCGATCAAAGCTCGGCTGCGCGGGCTGCTGCGAGGCCGCGCCAGCAAGCAGGATACCGCTCCCGCGCCGCAGCCTGAGGCGGCGCAAGTGCCGCTGGGCGAAGGCTATACCCAGGCCGCCGAGCGACTGGGTCGGCAGCTCGGCCTCCAGAGGCCGTTTCCGATCATCGGCATGCGCCACCACGGCAACCACGCCTACTTCTCCTACGCCGTCTCGCCCTTCGCCAACAGCGACGAGCCGGTGCTGATCACGGTGATCGACGGCAGCGGCGAAGATAACTCGATCTCGCTGTATGTCGCGCGGCAGGGCCATCTCACGCTGATCCGCGACAACAAAAGCCAGTACGACTCGCTGGGCCTGCTGTATAGCTTTATCAGCTCGACGCAGGGCGGCTGGACCCAGCTCAGCAGCGAAGGGCGCTACATGGGCGCGGCGGCCTGGGGCAACACCGATCGCCTGACCAATCCATACTATCGCCAGTTGCGGCAGCTTATGTACTTCGGCAACGATGGGCAGGTCTATCTCAATCGCGCGCTGGCTAACTGGCATCACGATCACGCCGAGCCGTACACCGCCGCGCTGACCGAGATCCTCGGCCCGGCGATCCCGCCCGATCAGATGTGGAATCCAGATGCCGTGCTCAACGTCGAGGATATTCAGCACGCCGAGATTACCCGCGAGCGCGTGGACAAGGCGGCGGCAATGCATCTCTTGTTCGAGGACGTGCTCTTTCATATCGTCGAGTACCTGATCCGCACGATCGGAAGCAGCAAGCTGGTGCTGACCGGCGGCACTGCGCTGAATTGTCTTGCCAACATGCGTCTGCTTGAGCATTTCGATGAGGCCTACTACGAGCGCTACGTTGGTCGGAAGGGGACGCGGCTGCATCTGTGGGTGCCGCCCACGCCCGGCGATGCCGGAACGCCCATGGGTGCGGCCTATCACTTCGCGCTGGCGTATGGCGCTCCGCTTGGCGAGCCGCTGCGCCATGCGTTCTACTGCGGGAGCGCGCCCACGACGGCTGAGATCGAGGCGGCTATCAATGCCGCCGACGATATGGCCTATCTGCCGCTGGGCAACGTCACCGACGCCGGGCGCCGGGACACGATCGCGGACCTGATGGCCTATATTGTCGCGCTCTCCGGCAGTTGCTCCGCCAGCCAGGGCAGGTAGGTCGTCATCGGCAGATCGAGATCAAGCTGTCCACGCTCGACCAGCCGCATAATCGCCGTGGCCGTGAGCGGCTTGGTCGTCGATCCGATCCGAAACAAGGTCTGTGGTGTCACCGGAGCAGCGCCATCCTCGCTGCTGGTAACGCCGAAGCCGTTGGCGTAAAGAACCTCTCGATCGTTGAAGATTGCCAGCGCGAGGCCGGGAACCTTGCCCGCCTGCATCTGCGCTTGAAGATCATGCTCTAGCTTGGATGAATCGATCACGTGCTCTCCCTTGTAGATAGTCGATATTCGGAACACGTCGGTAGGGGCTGCATACGTCCCAGGGTGTGGGCAGCGCGTCCCTACGATTCGATCGCGCTTTGATCATGACGCGGGCGTCTCGTCCTGAGCTGCGCCGGATTCCTGATCGATGCTTGCCAGGTCTTCTGGCTCCATCGTCAGCAAAAGCTGCTCTTCCACGACGGTCGCCAGTTGCGCGACGGTTCTCGATTCAAAAAAGGTGCGCAGGTTGATGTCGATGCCGAACTCCTCGTAGATGCGGTAGATGACCCTGGTTGCCATGAGCGAGTGACCGCCGAGCGCGAAGAAGTCGGTGTCGATCCCGACTTGCTCGACGTTCAGCACGTCGGCCCAGATCGCGGCGATGATCTGCTCGGTTTCGGTTTCGGGTGCCCGGTACGCCGCCCTGACTGTAAGCTGCGACGCCAGCGCTCGAAGCTGCGTGTTGTCGACTTTGCCGCTATCGAGCCGTGGCAGCCGCTCGACCAGCACCGTGCGCGACGGCACGAAATAGTGCGGTAGGCGCTGAAGCAGCAGATCCGTGATCTCGCTCTCGCTGTAGTCCGAGCCGCCGACAAAGAGACACAGGCTTTCCTCGCCGATCGCGTTGTGGTAGGCTGCGACGGCAACCTCTTTGATCCGTGGATCGCCGCTGAGCACGCGCTCGATCTCGGCGGGATTGATCCGCACGCCGCGCACTTTGACCAGCGTGCTGCTCCGACCGCCAAACACGATCTCGCCTTCCGGCGTCCAGCTCGCCACATCGCCCGTGCGGTACAGGCGCTCGCCCTCGCCGAACGGATCGGGCACGAACCGCTCTGCCGTGAGCGCGGCATCGCGCCAGTAGCCGCGCGCCAGCCCTCGGCCTCCGACGTAGATTTCTCCGGCTACGCCAATCGGCTGTGGCTGCAAGTCGGCATTCAGAATCGAGATCCGGGTATTGTCGATCGGTCGGCCAATCGTCACCGGCTGCTCAAGGTGGCACCCGCCCGCCGCCACATCGATCGTGCATTCCGTGGGACCGTAGTGGTTATACAGCCGGTAGCCTTTGCCAAGGATCGTCGCCTTCAGCTCATCGCTCAGGCTGTCGCCGCCGGCGATCACTGTTTCGAGGCTCGGAATTTTCTCGCGGCTCGCCAGCAAATCCTCAATGACCGTCGGCGTCGCGTTGAGCTGCCCAATCGCCTGCTGCTCGATCCGCTCTGCAAGCGCCTCAGGAGCGGCTAGCTCGGAGGAGCTAGCCAGGTGGACCTGCCCGCCCGCTGCCAGCGCTCCGATCAACTGCTCAAGGCTCGGATCGAAGGTCAGCGGCGTGAGCTGCAACAGCCGCGTGTGCGCGCCAAGCCGATATGCCTCGCGGAACCATTGGAGCACGTTGCTCAGGCTGCCGTGGCTGATCGACACGCCCTTGAAGGTGCCGGTTGTGCCTGAGGTGTACATAATGTAAGCCAGGCTGTGCTGATCCAGCGGCGCGCAAACAGCATCCGCGCTTTCTTCGGTGTAGAGGTACTCCAGATCGTCGGCCAGCACCACCGGGCGAGGAGCCTGCGCCGATCGTGCGTGCTCCGCCAGCGTTTTAAACGACAGCTTTTCGAGCACATCCTGCCCGACGACAAGATAGTCAGGATCGCAATCCTCGATCAGCGCCAGCAGCCGCTCGGCGGGAAGTTCGGGCGCGACCGGCACGTAGACGGCTCCGGCCTTCCAGGCGCCCAGCACGCATACCGGCACATCCAGCGATTTCGGCATGATCAGCATCACACGCGCCTCGGGCTGCACGTCCGCCGCAGCCAGCATCCGCGCGAACTGGTTCGACTGCCCTTCAAGCTCGGCGTAGCTAAGCTGCTGCTCGCGCCAGACCACCGCCGGACGCTCGCCGGAGTGCAGCGCATGATCGCGGATCTGCTCGACGATCTGCGCGGGCGCTGCTCGCTGGCTGCCGCGACCACATGCTCGGAGGCGTTCGATCTCGTCGGGTGCAAGCAGCGCAATATCCTTGAGCGGCAGGTTGGGATCGGCAAAGCCAGCCGATAAAAACCGGATCAGATGCTCGCCAAGCTGCGCCAGAACCGGCTCCGCGATCACGCCGGTCTTGGAGCGGATGCGCAGGAACCAGCCGCGCTCGTCGTCGCTGAGGATCACCTGGAGCTTGAACAGGTCGAACTCCTCCGAGATGGGGCTGAGCTTGTCGTACAGCGCGCCAACATCGAAGATCGGCTCGTAGTTGCCGTAGTTGGCGATGAATTTTTGATACAGCTCACGATCAGTTTCCTCCAACGACATCAAGAGCGGCACCACGTTCGCGCCGGTCGATCTCGAAGTGTACCGTATCTGGATCTTTGTGTCGCCGGAGTAGCGCGGATCGGCGGCATCCTGAGGCTGAGGCGCTGGTCAGCGCGTGCAGAAACGGGATTGACGCGCTGCCCACTCTTAGGTAAGATTCCGCGCAAACGTCTCAATAGTGTTAATGAATAGGGCAGCGTGGCCCGACTTCTGTGGCGATGGTACGCCACACGAACGCCATCCTGCGCCGGATCGTGCGGAGAAACGCTTGCAGGTACATTCGCCTGCACAAGACTGGACAGACGAAAGGGACGGACATGGCACATCGCTCAACGCTGAGACACATGCTGCTGGTGAGTGCGCTTCTGACGGCACTCATCGTCTCAACGACGTCGGCGTTCGCTTCGGCAGGATTGAAGACGGGTCCGCGCCTGAGCTTCGATCCGAACACCCAGTTCTATACCCCGAAGCCGAATCACGACGCGGTCGCGCAAGTTGCGGAGCTGACGTCGCAGGGTCGCAGGGCCGACGCGGAGCGTATCCGCGCGATGATCAGCACGCCTACGGCGGTCTGGGTGACGAGCGGCTCCGCCAAGCAGGCGGAGCAGCAGGTCCGCCAGATCACCTACCAGGCCGCCGGCAAGCAGGCGATCCCGGTCCTGGTGCTCTACAACATCCCATTCCGTGACTGTGCCCAGTACTCCGCTGGTGGCGCGACCTCGGTTGCGGAGTACACAGCCTGGATCGACGGCGTCGCGCGCGGCATCGAGGGCCGTGAGGCGATCATTATCCTTGAGCCCGACGGCCTCGGAATCATTCCGTGGTACACCACGATCGATGGCGTGCGGGAGTGGTGCCAGCCAGCCGAGGCCGACTCGCAGACCGCCGCAGCCGATCGCTTCGCGATGCTGAACTACGCGGTGGACGTGCTCGGCGCGCTGCCCAACACGCATGTCTATCTGGACGCCACCCACAGCGGGTGGTTGAATGTCGGGGACATCACGGACCGGCTGCTGAAGGCTGGCGTGCAGGACGCCGACGGCTTCTTCCTCAATGTGTCCAACTACCAGTGGACGGAGAATCTGGTCGCGTACGGCACGTGGATCTCCTCCTGCATCGCCTACGTCACGCAGGTGAACCCGACCGGCTTCGGTGCGTGCGGCAACCAGTACTGGAGCGGTGGTCCGGCCAATAACTGGCAGGGTGTGGCGCTCGACCCGGCCCTGATCTGGAGCGATGACGCTGATTCACCGTACGCCAACACCGCTGGCATCAGCTCGCGCTACGACCTGATCCTCGGCGGTGTCGAGCCGACCACGCACTTTGTCATCGATACCAGCCGCAACGGTCAGGGGCCGTGGACGCCGACACAGTCCTTCCCGGACCCGCAGACGTGGTGCAATCCTCCGGATCGTGGGCTGGGGATTCGTCCGACGGCAGCTACCGATCATCCGCTCGTGGACGCCTATCTGTGGATCAAGGTGCCGGGCGAGTCGGATGGTCGGTGCAGCCGTGGCCTGGGGAGCGGCGACGTAGTAGACCCGGTCTGGGGCCGGGTAGACCCGGACGCGGGGGCATGGTTCCCGGAGCAGGCGCTTGAGCTGGCGCAACTCGCCAGCCCTCCGCTCCGGTAGCAGCCCTTCAATCCTTGGGCTATACCCACGTTACCAGAAGATGCTCAAGGCCCCGCCGCGTGAATGATGGTCGATAGCGCAGCCCGTGGTCGGGCGCGAGTCGCATGCCGGGCAGCCGGGCCGAATTGAGCAAGCCGACAGCTAGCATGACGGCTCATCAAGTTATCGAAGCCGCCTGGTAGATGATGACCGGGCGGCTTCGTGCTGGGACATACCGTGAAGCAGGATGGACACGATGCCGGGTGGAACAGAGCGGTATGCTCGACGGCAGCCTGATGCTAGTTCTTCACCTCGAAGCGTCGGATCGCGGACCAGATGCCGGGCGTGCCAGCGGAATCATTGGCGCGCACCCGCCACCACATGCGTCGGCTGGGAAGCGTGCTGGTAGTGAACTGCGAGGCCGTCGTGCTCTGGCTCACAACCTGCGGTGAGGAGAACAACTGGTCATCGTCGATCTGGATAGTATAGCTCGCGGCACCGCTCACATCGGCCCAGTCGAAGGTGATCGCCTGGCCGGGCGAGAAGCGGGCGTCGTTTGCGGGGCTGACGAGGCTTGGCGCAGGCAGCGGGCCTGTCGGCGTCGGCGTCGGCTGTAGATCGGGATTCACCGTCAGTGTAGCCGATTTTGTCACGCCAGCGCCGGAAACCGAGATGGTGACGACGGTCGACTCGGTGACGGCGCTCGTGAAGATATTGAAGCTGCCGCGCGTCGTACCGGCGGGAATCATGACGCTGGTGTTGATCCTGGTGATTGCCGGGTGGCTGCTGGTGATCGGCAGGAGCAGATCCGTGGGCGGAGGCGACGCGACGGTGACAAGCCCTGAGGAGCTGCCGCCTGTTCCAATCGTCACGGTCGGGTCCAGCGTCAGCGACGTAGGCGGCTGCTGTGGCGTCAACGTGACCCGCGACTGGACGCTGCCGCCGTTGTAGCTCGCGGTGATCGTGACCGGGGTATTCGTCGTGACGGCGCTGGTGGGAATGAGGACCGATGCCGAGGGGCTGCCCGATGGGATGATTACCTCGGCGGGCGGTCGGGCGGCGGGCGAGTCGCTTGTGAGGCGCACCACGGCTCCGTTTGGTGGAGCCGTGCCATGCAGCATAATGATTGCGTCTACCGGCGTGCCGCCGGTGGTCGTGCTGGGCGTCGAGATCGACTTCAAGGATGCTGGGAGCAGAGTGAGCTGGACGGAGGCGGAGGCGCCGTTGAGCGTCGCGGTAAGCGTGACTGGCGTCGGCGACGTTACCGGCCTGGTGTCCATCATGAACTGCGTCCAGGCCGTGTTGCCCGGCATCGCGATCGTCGCTGGCACAGGTGCCACATTCGGATTTGAGCTAGTCATGCTAATCGTCGCACCGCCCGAAGGAGCCGCCGTCGTTAGCTGCACCGCAACCCAGGTGGAATCGCCGCCATACAGCGGGTCGTTGGTCAGCGTCACCGAAACAGGCGTCGGAGGGGCGGCGCTCACCGTGAATGTGCCGGTAGCCGACCACGCAGTGACGGCGGAGGTGGTGGGCGAGGCGGCTCCGTGGTGTGAGCGCACCCGCCAGAACTTGGTCCCCGACGTGAGCGACAATACCGTTCGGGACGGACCATTGAGCTGCGGAATGTGCTCCTCGATCGTCGCGAACCGGGAGTCTTTGGCGATCTCCACCTCGTATCCGCTGGGCTGCGGATTGAGCACGTGGGTCCATGTGAGCGTGACTGGCAGCGTAAGCGTCGTGCCATTCGCTGGCGCGACAGGTGACGGCGGCGGCGGGACCGGGTTATTGTAGAAGACGGAGAAGGTGATCACGTTCGAGGGCGCGCTGGCGATGCCGTCCGCATTCACGGCGAAGACGCGCGCGTAGTAGTTGCCTTCGTCGGCGATGGCGAATCCATAGCTGTTGGTCGGGATGTTATCAATCTGAATCCGCGTAGCCACCGGAAAGTTCGGGTCTGTCGAGGCATGGAGGACGTAGGTCGCGGCGTTCTGAACGGCGCTCCAATTGAACGAGATGGATTCCCACGGGTGAAAGGTCGAGTACCCCACGGTCGGGCCGAGGCTGGGCGTGCCCGGCGCATTGGGTCCTACTCCGGTAACGTTGAAGCTCCGCGCCTGGGACCACGCTCCCTGGACGAACGCGCCGTTCACGGCCTGAACACGCCAGAAATACGTGCCATTCGCGAGGCCGCTCACGGTATCCTGAGTCTCGCCGCTGGTAGAGTCGCTGAGGATCACTGTCGTGAAGTTCGACGAGGGGCTGACCTCCCAGTTGTAGGCGACGATTCCGCTGGGGTCGCTGACGGCGGACCAGGCGATAGTGACCGGCAGGAGGACGTTTGCGCCGTGCGTCGGCGAGAGAGGCGTCGGGGCAGGTGGCACGGCGGCAGCGGGGCGAGCACCGAAGACCACGGCCAGGACAAGAATAGACAGCAGTGTGCGGGCAAAACGAAGCGTCATGATGTACTCCTGTTTCAAAAAAACTCGTCAGGCCGTGTGGCCTCACGCCGCGATCTCACACCCACGGATTCGGGATGCCAGGCATGGACTCGCTATCCGGAGTGTTGAACTTTGTAAAACCTGCTTCTAGCAGATACTACGATGTGACAATGACCTTTGATCTATGGGAGTTCCGCGATTGCAGCGGCGGCACCATAGCTCAGGTATCGGGGCAACCGGCACGTTCACTGCTACCGATCGGCAGCGCTTACATGGTCATCGAAGGCGTGAATCGGCTCATTTTTGCATTGAGATCAGCAGCGTAGACCGCAATGAGCCATCCCGCTGAATCGCGTTCTCGCAGATACAGCGGAATGGC
>DASUTC010000241.1 GCA_036374795.1 Herpetosiphonaceae bacterium | reverse complement strand
GTCGTGCTGGCGCGAGCGGATGGCGACGGTCATCAGCGGCTGGTGGCGTACGTTGTTAAAGAACAAAGAACCGACGCCATGCAGGTGCCAGGTGGGCACCCGGCACACCAAGAATCGGGGGAAAGCCCCGAACTTGAAACTCCGAGCTCGGAGCTGAGCGTGAGCGATCTGCGCGAGTTCTTGAAGCAGCGGCTACCGGAGTATCTGGTGCCCTCGTTCTTTGTCGTGCTGGAGCGCCTGCCGCTGACGCCCAACGGCAAGGTCGATCGCAAGGCGCTGCCCGCGCCCGATGGCGCGCGGCCCGACCTGCGGCAAGCCTACGCCGCGCCACGGACGGATACGGAGCGCACGCTGGCCGAGATCTGGTCACAGGTGACTGGTGTGGCGCAGGTCGGCATCCACGACAACTTCTTTGAGCTGGGCGGCGACTCGATCCTCAGCATGCAAGTTGCCTCGCGCGCCGGTCAGGCCGGGCTGCGCCTGACGGTCAAGGATATTTTCGAGCACCAGACGATCGCCGAGCTGGCATCTGTCGCGGGCGCGAGTCAGGGTATCGTGGCCTCACAGGAGATTGTCACCGGCCCGGTGCCGCTGACGCCGATCCAGCACTGGTTCTTTAACAAGATCCTGGTCGATCGGCATCACTGGAACATGGATGTGCTGCTCGCGACACAGCCCGGCGTCGATCCGGCGCTGTTGAATGAGATCATCCAGCATCTGATGGTGCATCACGATGGGCTGCGGCTCTGCTACACGCAGGTCGATGGGACATGGCAGCAGGACAACGCCGCTCCAGGCGCGCCGGTTCCGTTCTCGGTCGTCGATCTATCGGATCTGCCGCCTGCCGAACAGCCGGTCGCGCTTGATCGCGCCGCAACCGAGCTCCAGGTCAGCATGATCCTGGATCAGCCGCCGCTCTTCCGGGCTGCGTTCTTCAACCTTGGCCCCGATCGTCCGGGTCGGCTCTATATGGTCATGCATCACCTGATCGTCGATGCCTTCTCCTGGCGCGTGCTGTTAGAAGATATCCAGACCGCCTACCAGCAGCTCAGCGCCGGTCAGCCCATCCAGCTTCCGAGCAAAACGACCTCCTATCAGCACTGGGCCGAGCGGCTGGTCGCGCACGCCCAGTCGGAGACGCTCCGCCAGGAGTTGCCCTACTGGCTCTCCTTCGATCGCGTGCCGACGCCGCTGCCTCGTGATCTCTCCGATGGTGCGAATACGGTCGCCTCGAACCGGGTCGTGCCGATCATGTTCAGCCCGGAAGAGACGCGCGCGCTGCTGCAAGAGGTGCCGAAGCGGTATAACGCCCGGATGCACGAGACGATTCTGGCTGCGATCGGGTACGCCGTGGCGCGCTGGACCGGCGACTCAACGGTGCGGATCGATGTCGAGGGTCATGGTCGTGAGGAGCTGTTTAGCGACGTGGATATGACCCGCACGGTCGGCTGGTGCCCGTCGATCTCGCCAGTGCAGCTCGACCTGGATGGAGCGGACACGCCCGCTGCCGCGCTGATCCGTACCCGCGATCAGAACCGTCAGATTCCGCAGCGCGGCGTGGGGTACGGCATGTTGCGCTACTTGAGCCAGGATGCGGAAACCCGGCAGCGGCTGGCCGCGCTCCCTGAGGCGGAGGTGATGCTCAACTACTTCGGCCAGTTCGATCAGGTCGTCGCCAGCTCCGCGATCTTCCAGCATATGGCAGCCGAGCCAACCGGACCGGCGGGCAGCGGGAACGGCAATCGCTTCACGGTGCTGTTCGTTGTCGGGCAAATCATGCAGGGTCAGCTCAGCGTGCTCTTCCATTACAGCGAAAATCTCCATCATCGCTCGACGATCCAGCGCGTTGCCGACGATTTCCAGCAGATGATGCGATCGTTAATCGGAGCTGAGCCACACGACGAGGCAGGTGCCGGACGACCGGCTGACGTTGGGAATATCGCTGTGCCCGCGTAGGGCGCGACGGCCTGCCTTCCGTAGAGGTACGTGCGTGCCTGGCACGCTTGTCGGCATGTGTGATCATCGGAGTGCGAGCGACCCGATGATCACACGCCTTAAACGACGTGATCCGGTTGACGAGCGCCACGCTCTTCATGTATACTCATCCGTAGCCAGCACAGCGTTCACCTGGCAGCATGCAGCTACGGGCTCTGTGGTCAAGGCCGCTCCGTCGAGCAAACCCTGTTCTTCCATGTCCCGTCGTTGAATACCAGGCGTCTGTTCACAGCCGCAGCATCTACTCTGGCCCGCTCACGCCCCCGGGCCGCCTGGATACATCTCTCGCCTAGAGGTTGTCGGAACGACCGAAATCGATCGGGCAGGTAACGCCGCATGGTTTCGCTTTGCGCACGCAGCCTCACGGCATAGCATCGCAGCCCCAGCGCAAGGAGCATCATCCATGGAAACATCGGTCCCCATGCTGCCGATCATCGAGTACTCGCAGGAAGAGCATACGACGTGGCAGCGGCTCTATACCCGACAGGTGGGTATCGTTCAGCATGTCGCCTGTCAGGGCTTCCATGCCGGCTTTCCCAGGCTAGGCATCGGCGTTGCCCGCATCCCCGACCCGAACGCGATCAGTGCGCGGCTGGCAGAAACCGTTGGCTGGCAGCTGGTCAGCGCGGAGAATAAATTTCTCGACGCGAGCGCGTGGTTCGACCACCTGCTCCATCGGCGCTTCCCCGTCACGGACTATATTCGTCGCCCGCACGAGTTCGATTTTTGCGAGCTGCCGGATCTGTTCCACGAGTATTTCGGTCATCTATCGCTCCTGACCCTGCCGTCTATCGCCGACATCTCGCAGTACTTCGGCCAGATCGCGCGTCGCGCCCGCACGGAGCGGCAGCTCCTCGACATTGCCCGGCTGTGGTGGTTCATCTTCGAGGTAGGCTTTATCCGCGAAGAGGGCGATCTCAAGGTGATCGGGGGCGCGCTCCTATCATCGCCGGGCGAGCTGCACCATGCCTGCCGCCCTGAGGTGCCGAAATACCCATTCGAGATCGAGCGGGTGACGCAGACGCCGGGCATGTACTACACCTATCACGATCACTATTTCTACATCGAGTCGGTCGCGCAGATCCGCCAGATTCTTGACACCTACGCCCAGCGGGAGGGCCTCGCTCCCTAAGCAGGGTGTGACGTGCCCGGCAGCGCCCACCTGCCCATGATCCCCACCACCAGGCGCGTCCTGGGACCGACACGCGCGCCAATCCTGCCGCTCAACCATTCCACCAGATTTTTTGCGTCTGCGCGTGACACGCTCGCCCGACTGATCCGGCGTCGGCACCGCACGCAACAGCGCATCCTGCCCTGGCACCATGGTTGCTGTGCAGGCCAGACAACTATGGTGAAGGAGGAAGCGTCATGAGCGATCAGCCGCTGTTCCAGAACACGGATGAGCAAGAGGCGGTGTATGCGCCCCAGCAGCTACCGCCGGAGCATGCGGGCAAACAGGCTGCCGATACCGAAGAAGGGAGGCAGGACACGGCGGTTTCCGGCGATGATGTGGGAGTACCGGCTGCGGGCGCTGGCATCCTGGGGCAAACCGGAGGTGGCGTGAGCACGGGCGTCGTGGGCGGATCGCCGAGCGCGCTAGGCCCGGCCATCGGCGCAGGCGCTCCTGAGGACGAGACGACCGGCGATCGTCCGGTCTAAGCGGTGTTCGGGGACGAGTCTGGGAGCAGGAAGGCATATCCCGCTCCCGGCCCTGCTCATGCCGACGGCTCAGCCGTTTTCAGGCGCCAATACACCCCATGATCGCGCTGCATGAAGCCCTCATCAACCAGATTCCGTCGGAGGGTCGCGCAATCGGCATGGTGACGCCTGATGATGCGATTGACCTCTGCTTCGCTGTAGCGCACGTCGTCTTCAAAACAGCGCGCCAGCCATGCTAAAACAACGAGGCGCTGCCTGCGATTCTCAGGGATGGCGATCAGCTCATCGCCTCGCAAGAACGTTCGCAGAACTTTCTTCTCCCCGTCATCTCCGGCTAAGCCATCCTCGGCGGGTGCGGTAGATCTGGCAGCAGACGCGATTTTATTGATCGATTGCAGCGCCTTCGGATTGAGCCCATAGGTCGTCCTGGTGCCGTCGACAGAGGTTTCGATGAGATCAACCTCCCGGAGCTTTGCCAGATGTCGAGCAAGCTCCACGTCTTTCATGCTCAGGAGGCTCGATAGCTCGGTAGACGTACGCCGCTGCTCGGCAAGCAACCCCAAGATCCTGAGTCTTCCCGCATGAGCCATGGCCTGCACGACATCGATCAGCGTTTGTACGTGTTCTTGCATGGGCTGCGCCTCCCTTCGTAGGATGCGATTCGGTTTCGTCCATGAGCCGCTGCTAGAGCGTCGCGCATATGCGCGCTCCAGGCCAGGCCCGCCGCGTCCCAGGAGCGCAACGTCAGACCAGATCCCGCAGTAGCGTTCGGGCCTCATCCGCTCGACTCAGGAGCAGCCTGGTCACTGCGGCCCACTGCCGAAAGATCTGCTCGATTGGCCGCTTCCAACGCGCCTCTGTCTCGGCGATGTACCGATTGCTGGTATCGAGCGTGATCGCCACAGGCCAGCAGGCGGTCGAAAAAATGCAGCGCAGCGCGGCGGCTGTCACAAACGCAGCCCGGACAGCCTGAACGTCTCCATCCCAGCCCGCCTCGCGCAGCCCGGCAAGGTATTCGTGGAAGATCAGCGCTTCCAGCTCCACCGCCTGATCGACCTCAACGTCAAAGTTCAGCAAGCTGACGCCGAAGAGATTTCCGACATCTTCGCCGAGCGCCCCCCATCCCGCGACTTCCCAGTCAATCGCGACGGTTTGCTCGTGACCATCTGCGGTCTGCCGAGAAAACACATTCTTCCGCCACAGATCGTGATGGCACAGGGTACCCGGCAGCCGCTCAAGCGCCGCGCACAGGCGATCGTGCTCGTTCCACAGGCGCACAATCTCTTCGGCGGGCGGAGTCGGGAAAGCAGCCCGCAGCAGCGAATGCTCCCACACCCCTGGACGCTGCACGCGCTCGATCAGCGACTCCGAGTCGGCAATCCAGGCTTTGATCATCCCCCGGCTGAGCCAGGGAACGGATGTGTCGGGGTGGTGTGCGGCGCTGATCCCGCCGAAGGCGCCCATGTGGCGCGCGGCAAGGCCATACCGGGAGAGCGGCCAGGGACTGTCGTCGGCTGTTCCAAGATCCTCAAGCCACAGCCAGATCTCTCGATCAGGACGCTCCGTGATCCCAAAACTTGCCGGTGCAGCAAGTCCGGCAGCCATCGTGGGCAGCAGGCCAGATTGATAGGCCAGTGGCTCGCGCTTCCAATAGAAGGGCTGGCCCGGATCATCACTGGCGTCAGCCGTCGGCGCTTTGAATGTCTTGAGGATCAGCGACCATGGTACGGGCGTGCCGCGATCATGCGCGGTGCCGGACACCCGATAGAGCGCGCGGTAGGCCGGGTTAAGGTTCAGATAGTCGACAGGCTCGACACGCCATGCATCAAGCACCAGGCGGTCGCGGTGCGTGGCCTGTCGCACGATCGTTGTCACGACATGTGGATCGAGCTGAGGATCGGTTGCCTGCATAGAGAGTCCTGTGCTAAAGGTGAATCGTAGAGCACGCAGCGATGATCGAGACGCTGCCGTCGCTGGCATGAGCAACGATCGCTATCTTGCATGCGCGCTTGGACCAGGGGGCAAAGGCAGATTATACCAGATGCTCAACCGGAAACAAGACTCCCACACGTCCACCAGGGTTCCGTCAAGGTCAGGGTTGCCGAGAAAAGGTCCATGCGCTATGCTTCCTTAACATCTGTACCATAACGCACGCGGAGCGTTTAGGTTTCGTTAGAATGTTCGTCGAGCACAGCAAGGCTTTGGCGCACATTGCACGTATTCGGATGATCATCGCCGAGCTGCTTTTCGAGGATACCAAGCGCACGCTGCAAGTGCAGGCGTGCTTCTGAGCACTCGCCTTGAGCATGAAGCACGCCTGCCAGGTGGTTGAGGGTACCTGCGGTATCGGGATGCTGCGGGCCAAGCCGCTGCGCAAAGATTGCCAGCGCCTGCTCCAGATAGCGCCGCGCCTGCGCCACCTTCTCCTGCGCGTGCAGCAGCTCGCCCAACCCACGCAGGGTCCTGGCGGTGTCGGGATGGTCGGTGCCCAGGACGCGCTCGCGGATCGCCAGCGCTTGCTCGAAGTAGCGCTGTGCTGCGGCGTACTGTTTTTGCCTTGAGAGCACGAGGCCCAGGCGGTTGAGGCTGCGAGCGGTATCGGGATGGTCTGCTCCGAGCACCTGCTGATACATCGCCAGCGCCTGCTCGAAGTAGCCGCGCGCTGCGGTGTACTGTTCTTGTTCATAGAGCACGACGCCCAGGTTGTGGAGGCTTTGAGCGGTGTCGGGATGGTTCGCGCCCAGCGCCCGCTGGCGGATCGCCAGGGCTTGCTCATGGTAGCCCTGGGCTGCTCTGGGCTGCCCTTGTTCATGAAGCACCACACCAACATTGTTGAGGCTCACCGCGATGCTAGGATGGTCCGCCTCCAGCACGCGCTGGCGGATCGCCAGCGCCTGTTCCAGGTAGCGCTGCGCCTCGGCATATTGCCCCTGGTCCATGAGCACACTGCCCAGGTTGTTGAGGCTCATCGCCCTGTTGGGATGATCGGCGCCCAGCACGCGCTCGCGGATCGCCAGGGCTTGCTCGAAGTAGCGCTGTGCTGCGGCGTACTGCCCCTGTTCATAAAGCACACTGCCCAGGTTGTTGAGGCTCGTGGTGGTGTCGGGATGATCGACCTCCAGCACGCGCTGACGGATCGCCAGCGCGTGCTCGAAGTAGCGCTGTGCTGTAGCGTACTGCCCTTGTCTGGAGAGCACAACTCCCAGGTTGTTGAGGCTTGTAGCGATGTCGGGATGGTCGGTACCCAGGACGCGCTCGCGGATCGCCAGCGCCTGTTCCAGGTAGCTCTGGGCTTCAGGATAGACGCCGAGGAGCCAGACATGATAGCCCAGCGCATTGCAGAGCCCCGCGGCGCGCGCATCCGCGCGCGGCTGTGCCGCCTCGGTGATGCAGCGGAGATGTGGCTGGATCGCCAGCAGCGGGCGGGGATTGCGGCGCTCGTTCAGGTCATCGGCCACCCGCAGCATCGTCGTCTCCACCGCTGCCTGGGCCGCCGTGGTTCCGAGCACTGCCCGCGCAAAGGCCGCCAGCAGCCGATGCAGGCGGAGGCTTCCCACCGCGTCGGTTTCCAGCAGCCCCAGGTCGATCAGCCGCGTCAAGGCGTCCTCGGCAAGGAGCGCGCGCTCGGTGTCGGCCTCCGGCAGCTCCAGCGAGGCGAGGACGAGCCAGCGCGGCAGCGGCTCACCGGGCGCGAAGCAGGCCGCGTGGGCCAGCAGCGTGCGCGCCAGCGCATCCGTCGGATCGGCGGGATCAAGCCGCTCGTAGCTCTGCGCAAAGGTGCGCGCGACATGCTGCACATGCTGGGTCGGCGACAGGCCCGCCTCGCGCAGCGAGCGATCGTCGAGGAGTGTCGGAGCCTGCAAGCGCTCAAGATACTGCGCGGGCGTGATCGCATGACGGTATTTTGCCAGGAAGCTGCCCGCCAGATGGAGCGCCAGCGGCAGATCGCCGAGCGCCTCGGCAATCGCAGCGAGGTCTGCGTCGGCGGCGGAGAGGTCCGGGCGAAACGTGCGCAGCAGCGTGATACTGTCGGCGCGGGGCAGCACGTCCAGCGCAAGGGGCTGCACGCCGAGCGCCGGGTCCCAGTGATGGCGGCGGCTCGTCAGGAGCAGGCGGCAGCCGCCGTGGGTGGGCCGCCACTGCTCCAGCAGCGTCTCGTCCTCGCAGTTATCGAAGATCAGCAGACGGGGGAGCGGGCTGGCCCAGGCCGCGCGCACCCGCTGAACCTGCTCGTCGAGCGGCAGGCTGCCAAACTCCGGGCTGAGGTGCATCCCCTCGCCGCCCCCGCAGGCGGCGACTTCGGCAGGCACGGCAGCCGGATCGGCGAAGCTGAGCCAGAAGACGCCGCCGGGAAACCATTGGCCGTAGCGGTGGACGAACTCACAGGCCAGCTGCGTCTTGCCGATCCCACCGAGGCCGGTAGCTGCCGCGATCTCTAACTGCCCGATCGCGGCGGTCCCTCCTGCGTGGAGCGTCCCGGCTAGGCGTCGGAGGTCCGCGTCGCGGCCCACGAACAGCGGATTGTGGCGCAGCGGCATGCGCGAGCCGGGCGGCAGCGGCGCGGGGCGCGGGAGCGTGTCGATGGGGAGTGATGTCGGCTGCGGATGTCCTGAGGTCTGGGCAGGCGGGGGGAGGGTGATGCCTGCGCGCGGGGTGGGTAAGCGCCCCGCACCACGCTCACCGCTCGCTACCTGGAAAAACACCACCTGCTCATTTTGCAGAAGGTCCAGGCAGCGAGCAAGACGCTCTGCGATCCCCCGCGATGGTCGCATGGCGTCCGTTTCAATTTTGCGGATGGTCACTTCGGCGCAGCCCACGCAGTCGGCTAAGGCAGCCTGGGTGAGATCGAGGGCTTTGCGGCGGCGGCGAACCCATAATCCCAGCGACAAGTAATCCTCAACACGGTCTGGCATGGCGTGTCTTCCCCCAAGGTTACGCTAACAACGATGGAAGGCAACCCGATGCGGGGGGAGACATGGGTGTGTACGCGCAGCATCGTATGGCACAGCGTCCACTGCTATCCGGCGAACACGATGGCGAGCATAGCAGCGAGCGTGCCAGGCAGACAGATCACGGATACATCCGGGGCTAGCGCGGCCACCGTCCGAGCCTTGATGCAGCACGTTCGCGCCATATTATAAAGCTTAAGCGGATCGCTTTTGTATCGAAAACCGATCCCCCGACTCCTGCCGAATATGCTGTGCTCCTCGCTGGCAGCGCCCGGCGAGGAGCAATCGGGCGCTCAGCAAGATCTTGGATGCCGGTCTATTCCTCGCGGCGTGCTTGATTCAGCACGTCCAGCAGCGCCGCGAGGGGCCGGTCGGCGTGGGTCGGCAGGGCTTCCAAGACGATCTGGAACGACCGCAGCAGCCTGTCGATCGCCGCCGGGCTGAACCAGCGCCGGTAGTACGACAGCACCAGGCCAATCTGCTGGCCCGGATAGGTATCGACGCGCAGGGGATGTTCCATCTGGGCCATGAAGAGCTCGGCGGGACGGGCTGAGGATGACGTTTTGATGAAGGTCGGCAGGTTCTGGAAGGTGAGATAGCTCTCAAAGAGCGGCTGCTCATCCGGTACGCGCGCCCACTCGCGGATCTGGCGCGTGCGCGTCTGCTCGTGCTGGCTGAGATCGACCTGCTGCGCCCGGAGCGTACGCAGCCAATCGCGCACGATTGCCTGGGGCGTGATCCGAATCCGCTGGGGAAGAATGTTGATGAACGGGCCGATCATAAACTCGATCTCGGCCAGAACCGTCGCGCGCCCGGAAACCATCACGCCAAAGGTAACATCGTCCAGGCCGGTGTAGAAGCTCAGTACAAGCGCCCAGGCCGCCTGGGAGAGCGTATTCAGCGTGAGATGCTGCTCGCGGACGAACGCTTCCAGCGCAGCGGAGGTTGCCGCGCTCACGTAGCTATGCTGCCGGTCGAAGCCTTCGGCCTGTCCTGTGACGTTGCCGGGCACGCTGGCGATTAGCGGCGTCGGAGCCGCGAAACCAGCCAGCCGCTCCCGCCAGAAGCGCTCGCTCGCCATCTGATCGCGCCGGGCAAGGCTGGACAGGTAATCGGCATAGCGCGGATGCACATGCTCGGCGACGAGCGCCTCACCGCGAACCGCCAGATCATAATAGGCGAGAAAGTCACGAATCAGCACGTGCAGGCTCCAGCCATCCAGCCGCATATAGTGAAAGCAGAGCAAGAAGATCGACGTGCTCTCGGTCATCCGCACCAGCGTCATGCGCAGCGCCACCGGCTCCGCTAGATCGAAGCCACGGGCGCGCTCAGCCGCGATCAGCGCGTCGAGTCGCCGATCGCGCTCATCGGCGTCCAGATGATGCCAGTCGTGCTCGGCGGTCACGGCAGCGGCGCGCGTATGCACCACCTGATGCGGCTGGCGCAGGCCCTCCCAGATGAATGACGTGCGCAAGAATGGGTTATGGTCGATGATCGCCTGTAATGCCCGATCAGCCGCCGCTTTATCCAGCAGAATCGGCAGCGGCATCACCCGGTGGACGATGAAGAGGCCCGGCTCAGGCGCTGCCCTCTGGACGAGAAACATATGCTCTTGCAGCGGCGACAGCGGATAGATCGCTTCGACCGGCTGGCGAGCGCGCAGCACGAGATCAAGCTCGGCCTGGCTCAGCCTGGCGAGCGGGAAATCCGACGGCGTGCAGCCGCCTGCTTCCGGCGACTCGCAGTGCGCGATCAGCGCGAGCAGCGCCGCGCGATGCTGCTCGGCCAGCGCCGCGATGCGCGGTTGGAGCGACGCGGGGTAGCTCCAATCGATCGCCAGCCGATCGCCGTCGATGCGGGCGCTGATCTGGATCGGATGGGCGGGACAGGGGGCGGCTGGATCTGCGAGCAGCTCCGGCGCGAGGCCGAAGTCAGCCCCGTGTCCCGGCAGATCGTGCGGCTGCGAGGCATACTGGAAGCCGATCTCAGGAGCGGGCTGCTCCGCTAGCAGCGCCGCGACCGCCGGGTCCTGGCTCATGGAGCGCAGCAGGCCATAGCTCGCGCCGCCGAGGGGCACCTGCCGTAGCTGCTCTTTGATTGCTTTGATTGCGGTGTCGGGCGTGTGCTGCGGCTCCAGCGCGAGCAGCATGGGCCAGCGCGTGGTGAAGCAGCCGACGACCTGCGCCAGATCGAGCGAGGCCGGATCGGCTGCTCGTCCGTCAGCGATCAGCGTCACGAGCAGCGCGTAGGTGCCCGTGGTAGCGCCGATCGCCTGGACCAGCGCCGTGAGCAGCAGATCGTCGGGCCGGGTGCGATAGACCGGCTGGATCGCCTGAAGTGCCTCTGTCTCCGCCGTTGATAGCGTGACCGTATGCGTCTGTCGCGCCGCGCCGAGATGGTCCTCGGCAGAATCCGCGAGCAGCCGTGCGGCCTGGCAGCGAGACGCCTCAAGCCAGTAGGGCAGCGTCGCCGCGACTGTTGTCGTCTGTGCCTGATCGGCCATCTGCCGCGCCCACTCCCCGAAGCCGCTGCCCGCGACCGGAAGCTGGAGCGGGCGTCCTTCACGGAGCTGTCGGTAGGCCGCCCGCAGATCCGACAGCACGATCTGCCACGAGCGCTGATCGATGACCAGCGCATCGATCACCAGCAGCAATCGCTTAGTGTTGGGCTGGCCCAGATCGAACAAGGCGATATGCAGCGGCAGCGCCTCCGGATGGCCGATGCCGGCCTGGAGATCGTGCGCCACTTGCGCGATCGCGGCTGCCTGGTCATCGGGCGCGGCGCTCGCAAGATCGAGGAACGGACAGGGCAGCGCATCGGGCACGCTGGCGACTGTCGCCTGCCAGCCCTCGTGGTGCCGCTCGAAGCGCAGCCGAAGCGCGTCGTGCCGGGCCAGCACCGCCCGCGTGATCGCGGCAGCGGCGGCGGCGTCCAGATCGCGCGGCACCGTCAGCAGCACGGCCTCGCTGCGCGGTCGGGCCGAGCGCTCGATCTCGTCCAGCAGCCGACGCTGTTCGGGCAGCAGCGGCAGCGGCCCTGCCGCCTTCGTCGGCTGATTGGCCTCGCTCTGGCGCAGCATCGCCGCCAGCTCGGCGATCGTTTGATGCTGGAAGAGCTGCTTGGGCGTGAAGTGAATGCCGCGCTGTGCCGCCCGCGCGACCACCTGAATGCTCTTGATCGAGTCGCCGCCGAGCTGAAAGAAGTTGCTGGTGATGCCGACCTGCTCTAGGTTCAGGACCGCCGCCCAGATCTGCGCCAGTCCGCGCTCGATCTCGTCGCGAGGCTCGGCGGCAGCTTCGTCGACGGGAACGACCGGCTGCGGTGGCGGCAGCGCGTCGCGATCGAGCTTGCCGTTGGGCGTGAGCGGCAGATCGTCGAGCAGCACAATCGCGCCTGGGATCATATACTCCGGCAGTTGCGTCTGAAGGTAGCCGCGCAGCTCCGGCACCAGCACCTGCGCGACTTTTTCCCGCAGTGGATTATTGGCGTAGCTCTGCCAGGGCCGTGGCTCCACGGCGCGCAGATGATCGGCGCCAATCGGTGCCGCCACGCCGCGCGATCCACGCTGGCGAAGCTGGAGATCAAAGCTGCCCGCGTCTCCTGTCTGCGACCAGCCGATCTCAAGCTCATAGGGGAGCGCGTCGATGGCGGCCCACAGCTCAGCCGGATCGATCGCTGGCGCGGCGTCGAGCGCGTCGATGGCGGCGCGCAGATCGCCGACCAGCGCGGGCGCGTCGGGACTGGCAATGAGGGTCTGCGCGCGCAGATCGTCCTGGAGCCGCGCGTTTGGAATCCGCCGAATCTCAAGCGCTGGCGGCGCGTGCTCACGCAGCAGATGGCGGAGTGCCGGAAGCGTCAATCGATCCTGGTGCCAGTCCAGCACCTGCGGCGCTGCCGACGACTCCGCGATCGGGCCGAGATGCAGCACCACATCGTAGCGGTATTTGGTCAGCTCGTTGTGGTGTCGCCCGCGCTTGAGCCGCAACTCAACCCGCCGGATCGCCGGGATCTGCGCGGGCAGCGCCGCAAAAAAGGCCGGGTCGATCACCAGCTCTTGCTCCTGCGCCACACGTCGGCGAATCCGCTGGCGCAGATGGACGGTCTGCACATCCGGCAGCGCCCGGTGCAGCTCGACCGAGCTATGAAACGTTTCGAGCAGCGGCAGGCTGCGCACATCGCCGATAAAGATCTGACCGCCGGGCCGCACCGCGCGGGCCGCTCCCTTCAGCACCCGCAGCAGGTAGCTGATCTGCGGGAAGTACTGCACAACTGAGTTCAGGACGACCAGATCGAATGAGTGCTCTGGAATCGAGCTAAAATCATCGGCGCTGCGCCGAAGGAGCTTAACGGCGGCTCCCGCGAGCTGCGGCTGGCACAACTGCTGGCTCACATAGTCGATCGCCTGCTGCGAAAGATCGCTGCCCCAGTACTCGGCGCACGATGGCGCGAGCCGCAGCAGCAGCAGGCCGGTGCCGCAGCCGATCTCAAAGACGGAGCGCGGCCCAAGCGCGCCGATCTGCGCCACGGTCGTATCCACCCACTCGCGCATCTCGGCGACCGGCAGCGGCGCGCCCGTATAGCTGCTGTTCCAGCCGACGATGTTGAAGAGCGGATCGCTCTGCTCGCCCGCGTCGCTATAGGTGCTATCGAAGACCTGCTGCCAGTGGCGTATCTGGTCGGGCGTCAATGTTTCGAGTTCGGAGTTTCGAGTTTCAAGTTTCAGGTTCCAAGTTTCGAGTTCTTGGTTCTCCCCTTGTTCCCTTGGTGCCTTGCTCCCTGGTTCTTCGTTTTGTTCCGTTGTTCCGTTGTTCCGTTGTTCTACAACGTACGCCACCAGCCGCTGCCCGTCGTCATCGTCGCGGACCACCGCGACCGTATCGCTGACGGCGGGATGTCGGCGCAGCGTGGCCTCGATCTCGCCCAATTCGATGCGAAAGCCGCGCAGCTTGACCTGATCATCGATCCGGCCCAGGTACTCGATCGTGCCGTCCTCACGGTAGCGCGCCAGGTCGCCGGTCTTGTAGAGCCGCGCACCAGGATTCTGGCTGAACGGATCGGGGATGAAGCGCTCAGCCGTCAGCGCGGGGCGGCGATGATAGGCCCGCGCCAGTTGCACGCCGCCGATATACAGCTCGCCGGGTACGCCCACCGGCACCGGGCGCAGCCAGCGATCCAGCAGATAAATCTGCGTGTTGGCAACTGGGCGGCCAATCGGCACGCTGGAGCGAGCGGTGTCACGCTCGCAGGCCCAGGCGGTCACATCGACGGCAGCCTCGGTGGGGCCGTACAGGTTGTGCAGCTCGGCGCTCAGCTTTGTGAAGAAGCGCTGCTGAAGCGCCAGCGCGAGCGCCTCGCCGCTACAGATCACTCGCCGCACGCTGGCGCAGCGCTCAATCTGCGGCTCGTCGAGAAAGACGCGCAGCATCGAGGGCACGAAATGCAGCGTCGTAATCTGCTGCTCGGCGATCAGATCGACCAGATAGGCCGCGTCTTTGTGGCCCTCAGGCCGGGCCACGACCAGCGTCGCTCCGGAGAGCAGCGGCCAGAAGAACTCCCAGACCGAGACATCGAAGCTGTAGGGCGTTTTTTGCAGCACGCGATCCGCCGCTGTCAGCCCGTAGGTGTCTTGCATCCAGAGCAGCCGGTTGACGATCCCGCGATGCGTATTCAGCACGCCTTTGGGCTGGCCCGTAGATCCTGAGGTGTAGATCATGTACGCGCTGTGATCGGGATCGCTCAGGCTGACGGGGTTGTCGGCTGGCAAGCTGCTCAGCGTGGCCTCGTCGCGATCGAGGCAGATGATCCGGCCCTGGTACGATGGAAGCTGCTCGGCGAGCGCTGCGGTCGTCAGCAGCACCGGGGCGTCGGCATCCTCGATCATAAACTGGAGCCGCTCGGCAGGATACGCCGGGTCGAGCGGCACGTACGCGCCTCCGGCTTTGAGCACGCCCAGCAGCGCGATCACCAGATCGAGCGAGCGATGAAGGCACACGCCGACCAGCGTCTCGCCCTGCGGGCACCCGCCGACGCCGAGCGCCCGCAGATGATGCGCCAGTTGATTCGCCCGCTGGTTCAGCTCGTGGTAGCTGAGCTGCTGGCCCTCGAAGAACACCGCAGCGGCGTCGGGCGTGCGCGCGACCTGCGCCTCGATCAGGCTGTGCAGGCTGACGGTCGCCGGATACTCGTGGCCGGTTGCGTTCCAGGCCGCGATCTGCCGCTGCTCGTCGGATGTCAGGAGCGGCAGATCGGCCAGGCGCGTGTCGGGCGCGGCGACAACCGCTGCCAGCAGCGTCTCGAAATGACCGACGAGCCGCTGGATGCTTCCGCGCTCGAACAGATCGGTGTTGTACTCAAGCGCGCCCAGCAGCTCGCTGCCGCTCTCGTGGATCGAGAGCCACAGATCGAACTTGGCGGTGCCGCTATCGACATCGATCAGGCGCACGCTCAGATCCGGCAGATCGACCTGCGGCGCGGGCGTGTTTTGCAGCACGAACATCACCTGGAACAGCGGATTACGGCTCAGGTCGCGGTCGGGCTGGAACGCCTCGACGATCTGCTCGAACGGCAAGTCCTGGTGCGCGAAGCCGCTCAGCGTTGTCTCGCGCACGCGCGCCAGCAGCGCTTGAAACGTCGGATTGCCCGATAGGTCGCCGCGCAGCACCAGCGTGTTGGCGAAAAGCCCGATCAAGCCCTCGATCTCGACATGCGTCCGCCCTGCGATCGGCGTGCCAACCAGGATGTCGAGCTGTCCGGTGTAGCGGGCGAGCAAGGTTTGAAAGGCGGCGAGCAGCGTCATGAAGAGCGTCACGCCCTCGCGCTGGCTCAGCGAGCGAAGCGCGGTGGTCAGCGGCTCCGGCAGCGCAAAGGTCTGGCGCGCTCCCCGGAAGGTGCCGATCGACGGACGTGGATGATCCGTCGGCAGCGGCAGCAGCGGCGGAATATCGGCGAGCTGCTGCTTCCAGTAGGCCATCTGTCGATCGAGCAGCTCGCCCTGGACCCATCCGCGCTGCCAGGCGGCGAAGTCGGCGTATTGAATCGGCAGGGGCGGCAGCGCTGCCGTCTGGCCGCTGGCGCATCCCTGGTAGAGCGCGACCAGCTCACGCAGCAGCACGCCCAGCGACCAGCCATCGGCGATGATGTGATGCAGCGTCAGCAGCAGCACATGCTCGTCTTCGTCCAGACGCAGCAGCAGCGCGCGCAGCAGCGGGCCGTCTTCCAGGTTGAACGGCTGGCGCACGGCCTGCTCGATATGGCGCTGCACCTCAGCCTCTCGCCGCTCCTGGGGCGTCGCTTGCAGATCCCGCAGCACAAGCCGCGCTGCCTCAGGCTGGCTCGGCGCTGGCGCGATCGTCTGCACCGGCTGTCCGTCTCGCACGCCGAAGCTCGTGCGCAGCGTGGCATGGCGCGCGATCAACAGGCCGAGGCTCTGCTCCAGCGCCGCTCTGTCCAGCCTTCCGCGCAGCCGCAGCGCCAGGGGCATCACATAGGCCCACGAGTCGGACACGAGCTGATCGAGAAACCAGAGCCGCTGCTGGGCAAAGGAGAGCGGCGCTGGGCCGTCGTCGCTCCGCTGCGGGATACGCTGCGCGCTTGCGACCTTGGTGAACGTGCCGCGCTTCCATTGATCGAAGAGCGCCTGCTTTGCTGCCGAGAGCTTGCCCTGCTGGGCTGCCGAGTTGTCTGCCATAGTGCGGTATGTCCTTCGTGTGCCTGACCGCGTGTGCATCAGGAACGCGCGTTTGAAAAGATGCCGTCGAGCGGTTGGTCGTCAATCGTCGCTTTGAAACAGCCGCGCCAGCAGATCTTGCGCCTGATCTTCGGGCAACTGCTCAAGCTGCTCCAGAAACAGGCGCTCCACAATCTCGCCCAGCTCGGCGACGGTCGCGTGCTCGTAGAAGCTGCGCAGCGGCAGATCGAGCGCGAAGACATCGCGCAGCCGGGCGATCACCTGTGTGCCGATCAGCGAGTGGCCGCCCAGCTCGAAAAAGTTATCATGCACGCCCACCTGATCGATGCCGAAGAGCTCCTGCCAGATCGCGCAGATCTGCTGCTCGATCGCGTTGCGCGGCGCGACGTAGCTGTTGAGTAGCATCGGCCTGGGATGCTGAACGCCCGGCGCTGCGGGTGGGCTGGCCGCGTCGATCGCCGCGCTGCCCGGCTGCTCGCGAGCGGCTTCCGTCGGCTGGGAGTCCAGCCAGTAGCGCTGGCGCTCGAACGGATAGGTCGGCAGCAGGACGCGCCGCCGCTCAGGAGCCGCAGCCGCCGACCAGCTCACGCTGGCTCCGCTCAGCCAGAGCTTGCCGAGCGTGGCGCGCAGGAAGGTCAGATCCGACTGTCGATCCTGGGGGTGGCGGATCGTCGGCAGCACCAGCCGCCCCGTCGCCTGCCTGACGATCGTGGTCAGCGTGCGTCCCGGCCCGACCTCCAGCAGCAGACGGTCGGGATCGTGCGCCAGCACCTCGACGCCCGCGCCGAAGCGCACCGTCTGGCAGAGATGGCGCGTCCAGTAGTCGGGATCGGTCGCCTCCGCCGCTGTGATCCAGGTGCCGGTGACGTTGGAGAGGTAGGGCAGCTTCGGCGGCTTGAGCGCGATCTGGCTCAGTTCGGCCTTGAGGGGCTCGACGATCGGCTCCATCTGCGGCGAGTGGAACGCGCGCGACGTGTGCAGCCGACGGCACTCGATGCCCTGGACCGTGAGCTGCTGCTCCAAGCGCTCGATTGCGCTCAGCGTGCCTGAGAAGACGCAGAGCGCCGGGCCATTGACCGCAGCCAGCGCGATCTCCGCGTCGATGAAGCGCTGCGCCTGCTGCTCCGAGAGCGCCGCCGAGAGCATCCCGCCGGGCGGGAGCGTCTGCATCAGCCGTCCGCGCGCGACGACCAGCCGCAGCGCATCGTCGAGCGAGAGCACGCCCGCCAGGGTCGCGGCGACGTACTCGCCCAGGCTGTGGCCGATCATGGCCGCCGGACGAATACCCCAGGCCATCAGCATGCGGGCGACGGCGTATGCGATCACAAAGAGCGCGGGCTGCGCGATCTCGGTCTGATCCAGGTGCGGCGTCGCAGCGGCAGCGCCGGGATAGAGCACGCGCTGAAGGTCGAAGTCGAGGTAGTGCCTGAGCCGCTGTGCGCAGCGATCGACCTGTGCCCGAAACGTCGGCTCGGCCTGATACAGCTCTGCGGTCATCTCGGCGTATTGCGCGCCCTGGCCCGGAAACATAAACACCACGGGGCGGCTCGGCTGCTCCACCAGATTGGTCAGCACGCGCGCGGGGTCGTTGGTCGCCAGCGCCTCGATCGCGTCGTCGTGGCCGTGGCACACCAGCATGCGGCGGTACGGCCAGGCGCGTCGTCCAACCTGCAAGGTATAGGCAACGTCGGCCAGCCGCTGCTCTGGATGCGTTCGTAGATGCTCGACCAGCCGATCGGTCGCGCGCTCCAGCGCTGCCGGTGTTCTGGCAGAGAGCACCAGCACTTGCGCGTCGGCTGACGGTTCCGGCTCCTTGCGCGGCGGTGCCTCTTCGAGCACCACATGCGCGTTCGTGCCGCCGATGCCGAACGAACTCACACCCGCGCGGCGCGGCGTGACTCCCTGCGGCCACGCTTGCAGCCTGGTGTTGACATAAAATGGGCTGTTGGCAAAATCGATCTGCGGGTTGGGCCGCGTGAAGTGCAGGCTGGGCGGAAGCCGACCATGATGGATTGCCAGCGTCGCCTTGATCAGCCCGGCGATTCCGGCGGCCACATCGAGATGGCCGAGGTTGGTTTTGATCGAGCCGATCGCGCAGAACTGCCGCCGCTGGCTATGAAACGCCTCCGTCAGCGCGGCTATCTCGATCGGATCGCCCAGCGGCGTGCCCGTGCCATGCGTCTCGACATAGCCGATGGTTTCGGGCGCGACATCGGCCACTGCCAGCGCGTCGGCAATCACCTGGGCCTGGCCCTGGATGCTGGGCGCGGTGTAGCCGATCTTGTGCGCGCCGTCGTTGTTGATCGCGGTGCCACGGATCACGGCCAGGATCTGATCGCCATCGTCGAGCGCTGCTTCAAGCCGCTTGAGCACCACCAGCCCCAGGCCGTTTCCGGCGACGGTGCCCTGCGCCTGCGCGTCAAAGGCGCGGCAATAGCCGTCGGGCGAGAGAATGCCGCCCTCCTCGTAGACATAGCCGTCCTGAAGCAGGACATTGATCGCAACGCCGCCAGCCAGCGCCAGATCGCACTCGCCGTTGATCAACCCCTGGCAGGCCAGATGCACCGCGACCAGCGAGGTCGAGCAGGCGGTCTGGACGGTGAAGCAGGGGCCGCGCAGGTTCAGCTTGTAGGCGACCTGCGTCGCCAGGAAGTCGCGATCGTTGCCGATCAGCGTCTGCGAGTAGCCAAGCGTCTGCATCAGGCCGGGATTCTGGAGCAGATGCGAGAGCAGGTAGCTATTGGCGCGCTCGCCCGCGTACAGCCCGATCCGCCCAGGAAACGTCTCGGAGTCGTACCCGGCGCGCTCCAGGGCCTCCCAGGCACATTCGAGGAAGAGCCGGTGCTGTGGATCGGTGCGCTCCGCCTCGCGCGGTGTGAAGGTGAAAAACGGCGCGTCGAACAGATCGATGCCGTCGATCAGACCGCCCGCCGCGACATAGTTGGGCTGCTCCAGCCAGGCCGGATTCGCTCCCTGCCGGGCTAGCTCGGCCCTGGATGGGCGCGTGATCAGCTCCGTCCCGGCGCAGATTCGCTCCCAGAGCTGCTCCGGGCTGTCCGCGCCGGGGAAACGGCCCGCGACGGCGATGATCGCAATCGCATCGGCAGGATCACTCATCGTCTGCTCCTTCGTCGGTGTGGGAAAGATACGAGTGCTGCCTGCGCTGGCGCTGCCGCTGCGCCGAGCGGCTGCGGCTCTCGGCGCGCTGCTGGCTGTCGACGACCATCTCGCTCGGCTCGTCCGCCGGGCTGAGCGCGGCGCTCAACGCGCTGATCGTAGGCGACTTGAAAAGTTCCAGCATCGAGATCTCGCGGCCTAGCGCGGCGCTGAGCTTGTAGCGCAGCTCGGCCAGCAGCAGCGAGTGCCCGCCAAGATCGAAAAAGCTGTCGTACATACCAACCCGCTCGACCTTGAGCACATCTTGCCAGACCGCCGCGATGGCGCGCTGAATGCCTGTTTCGGGCAGCACCAGCGCAGGACTCGTCGCGCGCGCCTGCTCCGCGTCCCGATCGGCGTCGGGCAGCGCCCGGCGATCGAGCTTGCCGTTGGGCGTGAGCGGCAGATCGTCGAGCACCACGAATGCGCTCGGCACCATGTAGTCGGGGAGTCGAGATTGGAGGAAGGCTCGGAGTTCCAAGTTTCGAGTTTCGAGTTTCGAGTTTCGAGTTTCGAGTTCTTGGTTTTCCCCTTGTTCTTTGTTTGCCACAACATACGCAACCAGCCGGGTCTGTCCGCTGCGCGGCTGGTCGATCACGATCGCCTCACGCACGGCGGGATGCTGGCTGAGAGTCGCCTCGATCTCGCCCAGCTCGACGCGCATGCCGCGCACCTTGAGCTGGCTATCGCGCCGACCACGAAATTCGATCATGCCGTTGGCAAGGTAGCGCGCCAGATCGCCGGTCTTGTAGAGCCGCGCGCCGGGCGTCGCGGAGCACGGATCGGGCACGAAACGCTCGGCGGTCAGCGCGGGCCGGTTGAGGTAGCCCCGCGCAAGCTGCACGCCGCCGACGTAGATCTCGCCGACCGCGCCGATCGGCACCGGCTGCATGTCGCTATCGAGCAGGTAGATCTGCGTGTTGGCGATCGGCTGCCCGATCAGCGAGTGGCCGCGTGATGGCTCGTCGGGTGGCAGCTCATAGCAGGTGACATCGGCGGCGACTTCGGACGAGCCATACAGATTGAGCAGGCGGCGCTCAGGTAGCCGCGCCTGAAACTGCGCGCTGAGCGCGGCGGGCAGTTCCTCGCCGCTGGTGATCCACAGCTTGAGCGCTGGCAGCCGCCGATGGAGATCCGGGCAGCGATCCAGCAGCAGGCGCAGCAGCGACGGCACCAGCACGATGCGGGTGACGTGCGTCGCCGCGAGCACGTCGACCAGCCGATCGGGATCGATCAGCAGATCGTCGGCGATCAGCACGACCGGCACGCCGTGCAGCAGCGGCCCGAACAGCTCCCACACCGAGTCGACGAAGTTGAGCGATGTCTTGATGCAGCACATCTCATCCGCCGCGAACGGGAAGCGCTGCCACATCCAGTGCAGCCGGTTAAGCGCGCCCCGGTGCAGGCCGATCACGCCCTTGGGCTGTCCGGTCGAGCCTGAGGTATACAGCACATAGGCCGGATGATCGACGGTGGCGCTGCTGACGAGCGCCGTCGTCGGCTGCAAGGCGATCTCCGGCCAGTCAGCGTCCAGGCAGACCACGCTGGCGGTATGGGTCGGCAGCAGACGCGCAAGGGCTTGCTGCGTGATCAGCGCCAGCGGACACGCATCGCTCAGCATAAACTGGAGCCGGGCAGAAGGATAGGCCGGATCGAGCGGCAGGTATGCGCCGCCCGCTTTGAGCACCGCCAGCAGCGCCACCAGCATCTCGGCTGAGCGCGGCAGGCAGACGCCGACCAGCGTCTCGCCCTGCGGGCACCCGCCGACGCCCAGGCTGCGCAGATAGCGCGCGAGCTGGTTGGAGCGCTGGCTCAGCTCGGCGTAGCTCAGGCGCGTCGCGCCGTCGATCGCGGCGATGGCCTCAGGCGTACGTGCCGCCTGCGCCTCGAACAGCTCGTGCAGCCCGCGCTCGATCGGGTAGGCTGCGGCGGTCGCGTTCCAGCTCTGGCTGCCGGTCGGCAGGATCAGCGCGCGCTCGGCGTCGGGCAGCAGATTCAGCCGTCCGATGGGCGTGTCCGGCTGCGCGACCAGCGTGTGCAGCGCGTGGCGGAAGTAGTCCAGCAGCCGGGTGATCGTGTCGGCGTCGAACAGATCGCTGTTGTACTCAAGGGCGCTGCTCAGGCCGTGCGGCGTCTCGATCATCTCCAGGCTCAGGTCGAACTTGGCCGCCCGGCGCTCGATCGGCAGTGTTTGGAGCGACAGCCCGGCCACGTCGATCTGCGGCGGTGGTGTGGTGTGCAGCACAAACATGACCTGGACCAGCGGCGTGCGCGCCGGATCGCGGATCGGCTGGAGCATGGTGATCAACTGCTCAAACGGTACGTTCTGGTGCGCGTAGGCGCTCAGGGCCGTCTCGCGCACCTGCCGCAGCAGCGCCCGGAAGGAGTGCGCGCTCGACAGCCTGGCCCGAAAGACCAGCGTGTTGACGAACAGGCCGATCAATCCTTCCAGCTCGGCGCGGGTCCGCCCCGCGATAGGCGAGCCGATCAGCACGTCATCCTGCCCGGCGTAGCGCCCAAGCACAAGCTGCCAGGCCGCCAGGAGCATCATAAAGAGCGTCGCGCCCTCCTGCTGGCTGAGCGCGTTCAGCCCGGCGAGAAGATCGGCGGAGATCGTGAGCGCCTGTGACGCGCCCTGAAACGTCTGGGCTGCCGGGCGCGGACGATCGGTGGGCAGATCGAGGAACGGTGGCGCATCGCGGAGATGCTGCTTCCAGTAGGCCAGCTCATCGGCCAGCAGCGACGCGCCCGATGGGTCCTGGCTGAGCCATTGTCGCTGCCAGGCGGCGAAGTCGGCGTACTGGATCGGCAGCCCGTGCAGCTCTCCCGACGCTTCTCCATCGGCGAACGATCGATAGAGCGCCGCCAACTCCTGCAAGAAGATCGCCATCGACCACGCATCCGAGATGCTGTGATGCATCGTCAGCAGCAGCACATGCGACGTGCCATCCAGCCGCGCCAGGGTGGTGCGCAGCAGCGGGCCGCGCGCCAGATCGAAGGGCCGCAAAAACTCCTCGGCGGCAAGCTGCTGCACCTGGCGCTCCTGCTCGGCGCGCGGCAGCCGATCCAGCTCGATCAGCGGCAGTGCCAGCGCCAGACTATCCGCGATCGACTGGCCGACATGGCCGCTCTGCTCGCGAAAGGTCGTGCGCAGTATCTCATGGCGGCTCACGATCGCGTCGAGGCTGCGCCTGAGCGCGGTTAGATCAAGCGGGCCGCGCATCTGCACCGCCAGCGCAATATTGTACGCCGGGCTGTCGGGCTGGAGCTGGCCGAGAAACCAGAGCCGCTCCTGAGCGAACGAGAGCGGCAGCGGCTCGCCGGTGCGCGGCTGCGGCACGATCGGGATCGCCGCGAGCGGCACGCCCTGCTGCTTAATGCGCAGCACCAGCAGCTCACGCTGCCGGGGCGTGAGCGCGGTCATGCGCTCAAAGAGTGGATTCATGGGAGTCCTTCCTGGGCGGATCGCGGCGCGCTTCGTCGAGCACGTGCAGGATGGCATCGTCGGACAGGCTCTCGATCTCCTGCAAGATGGCCTCGAAGCTGGCGCTCTCCTGTCGCGTGCGTTGCAGGTCGGCGACAGCGGCGGCCAGTCCGGCGATCGTTGGCTGCTCGAAGAGCGCGCGCAACGGCAGCTCGACCTGCACGGCGTCACGGATGCGAGCGACGATCCGCGAGGCCAGCAGCGAGTGGCCGCCCAGCTCGAAAAAGTTATCATGCACCGCGATGCGCTCGATACCGAGTAGGCTCTGCCAGATCTCCGCGATGATCTGCTCGTGCTCGTTGCGCGGCGCGATGTATTCCGTCTCAAGGTTGGGGCGTGGATGAGCCGCACCGCTGCGCTGCATCTGGTCAAGCGCCTCAAGCAGCCGCGTCGCGCTCACCTGTCGGCTGCGCGCGATCAGGCGATCGAGGTCGCGCGTTGCCACGACGATCTGGGCCGCGCCGCTGGTACACAGCGCCCGCCGAAACGCCTCACAGCCTGCCGTCGTCGAGATGCCGCCCGTCAGCTCAGATCCGGCCAGCGCCAGATGCTCGGCCTCCAGCGGTGCCGCCATGCCGATCTGCTGCCAGCGATCCCAGTTGATCGCCAGCGTGAAGTTGCCGCGTCGGGCCGTGGCGACGTGCGCATACGCATCGAGGAACAGATTGGCCGCGCAATAATCGACCTGGCCTAGCCCGCCGAGGATCGTGCTGAGCGACGAGCAGAGCAGCATGAAGTCAAGCGCCCGATCGGCGAAGATCGCGTCGAGGACGAGCGTGCCCTGGACTTTGGGAGCGAGCACCGGATCGGCGAGGGCGGAAGTCTTGAGCTGGATCAGACCGCCGCCCGCGAGTCCGGCGGCATGGATCACGCCGTGGATCGCGCCGAAGGATTGCTCGGCATGCCGCACGACCGCCGCCATCTGCTGCTGATCGGACACGTCGGCGCTGGCGATCAGCACCTCGGCTCCGTGCGCTTCGAGCGCCTCCACCGCGCGCAGCTTGCGGCTGATCGGATCGTCGCCGTACGTCGCCAGCCAGTCGGGCCAGCGCTCGCGCTCCGGCAGGGCCGTGCGGCCAACCAGGATCAGCTTTGCCCTGAGCGTGCGCGCCAGCTCATCCGCCAGCACCAGCCCGATGCCGCCCAGCCCACCCGTGATCAGGTACACCCCGCGCTCCCGCAGACGCATCGGCTCGCCCGGCTCCAGCCGCTCGGCGGCGAAGCGCTGCGTCCAGCGCTGCTCGCCACGGTAGGCGACGACCGGCTCGGACGGTCGGGCTGCGGTCAGCTCGGCGATGAGCTGATCGGCCAGACGGGCCAGCGCGGGCGCGGCATCGGGCAGCGCGACATCGACGCTGCGGCAGGTAATCTGCGGAGACTCCTGTGGCAGGATCAGGCAGGGCGCGAGCACCGTCGCTTTGGCCGGATCGATTGACTCGCTGCCGGTGACGGTATGCAGGTGGTTGGCGACGACCAGCATCTCGATCGGCGCGGTGATACCCGCCTGCTCGAACGCCTGAGCCAGCCGGATCACGCTGTAGAAGCCGTGGTCCTGTGTACGCTCGACGTGCTGTGCGTCGGTGGTCGACGGCGCGGTCGGGGTGACGGTCCAGGCATGGATGATCTTCTGCGGCAGCAGGCGGTGCTCGCGCAATTCCGCGATCAGCGTCTCGTAATCGGCGCTGCGGCGCGGGTCAAGCGTATAGCGCTGCCCGTCGTGGCGGGCAAACCGAGCGCCGGTCGCAACGGTGATCGCGCGGCCCTGCCGACTCCGAATCTGCGCCGCGATCTGCTCGCCCAGGCCGATCTGGTCTGCGAAGATCAGCCAGACCGATTCAGCGTCAGCCGCGATACGCGCGGCACGCGGCTGCAAGGTGCGTTGCCAGGAGGGAATGTAGAACCAGTCGGCGATGTCGGATTTGACCTGAGCCTCCGAATGGCTCGTGCCGTCGCGCGCGATGGGCTGCGGCTCGATCCAGTAGCGCCCGCGCTCGAAGGGATACGTTGGCAGCGGCACGCGGCGGCGCGGTAGTGGGTGGAGCGCCGACCAGTCCGGGCTGCCGCCAGCGATCCAGACCCGCCCCAGCGCTTCGAGCAGGCCCGACCAGTCGGATTGCCGGTCGTACGGGCGGCGCAGCGAGTGGATGACGGTCATCGCTGATGTGTAGCCGGGCTGCATCCTGGCGAGCGCGCTGAGCGTCTGGCCCGGCCCAACCTCAAGCAAGACCGGCGCGGCCTCTGTGGGGGCGACGATCGCCTCCAGCCCGGCGGCGAAGCGAACGGTCCGGCGCAGGTGCCTGCCCCAGTAGTCGGGATCGGTCGCCTCCGCCGCCGTGATCCAGGTGCCGCTCACGTTGGAGACGAACGGCGTGCGCGGCGCGTGCAGCGTCAGCGTGGCAACGAACGCCGTAAACTCGGCCTGAATCGCCTCGACCATCGGCGAGTGAGCGGCCACGTCGATGTGCAGCCGCTGCCACTCGATGCCGCGTGCGGTGAGTGTGGTAGTCAGCTCCTCGATCGCGCTCACCGGGCCGGAGACGACACACAGCTCCGGCCCATTGACGGCGGCAATGGCGCGATCGCGGGCGTCCACGGAGCGCAGCAGATCGAGCACGGCCTGCTCCGGCAAGGCGATGCTCAGCATGGCTCCCGCCGGTAGCTGCTCGAAGAGCTGGCCGCGCCGGACGACCAGCGCCAGCGCGTCTTCGAGCGAGAAAACGCCCGCCAGCGTCGCGGCGACGTACTCGCCCAGGCTGTGTCCGATCATGGCGACAGGCTGGATGCCCCAGCTCATCCAGAGCTGCGCCAGCGCGTACTCGATCACAAACAGCGCGGGCAGCGCGGTCGAGGTGCGGCTGAGCGGCGGCGTCTGGCCGTTGGTTGTCTCCGGCGGATACAGCAGGGCACGCAGATCAAAGCCCAGCAGCGGCTCCAGCAGCGCGCAGCAGCGATCGACCTCGGCGCGGAACAGCGGTACGTCGTTGTACACGTCGCGGGCCATGTTGACATATTGCGCGCCGCCGCCGGGAAACATCATGATCAGGGGATGATCGCCGCGAGATCCTGGTTTGGGAGCCTGGCCGCCGATCAGCCGGGCCGGGTCGCGGCTGGTCAGCGCCTCGATCGCGTCGTCGCGGTCGTGGCAGACCAGCACGCGCCGGTGAGCAAAGGCGTGCCGCCCGGCTTGCAGCGTGTACGCGACATCCGCCAGATCGAGCGCGGGATGGGCCGCCAGATGCGCCGCAAGCTGTGCCGTCATGACATCCAGCGCCTCCTGGCTGCGAGCCGCGAGCGGCAGCAGGTGCCAGCCCGATCCAGCGATCGATGTGGCTGGATCAAGCTGCGGCGCTTCTTCCAGCACAACATGCGCGTTGGTGCCGCCGATGCCGAACGAGCTAACGCCAGCGCGGCGTGGTTGGTCAGTGCGGGGCCAGGGCTGGAGGCTGGTGTTGACATACAGCGGGCCGCTGGCGAAGTCGATCTGGGGATTCGGAGACTCGAAGTTGAGGCTCGGCGGGATCTGCTCATGGTAGAGCGCCAGGGCCGCCTTGATCAGCCCGATCACGCCTGCCGCAGCATCCAGGTGGCCGACGTTGGTCTTGACCGATCCGATCGCGCAGGAGCGCGGCGGTCGTCCCCTAAACACCTGATTCAGCGCGGCAACTTCGATCGGGTCGCCGAGCGGCGTGCCGGTGCCGTGGGCCTCGATATAGCCGATCGTCGCCGGATCGATGGCGGCGTTTGCCAGCGCCGCGCCGATGACCTCGGCCTGACCGTCGATCGCAGGCGCGGTATAGCCCGCTTTGAGCGCGCCGTCGTTGTTGATCGCCGAGCCGCGAATCACGGCGTAGATCGTGTCGCCATCCTCGATCGCCCGCGATAGGCGCTTGAGCACGACGATGCCGAGGCCGTTCCCGGCGACGGTGCCGTGCGCGTCCGCATCGAACGCGCGGCAGTGACCATCCGGCGAGGCGATGCCGCCCTCTTCGTAGAGGTAGCCGGTGCGCTGCGTGGCGCGGATCGACACGCCGCCGGCCAGCGCCGTGTCGCACTCGCCGTCGAGCAAGCTGCGGCAGGCCAGATGGACCGCCACCAGCGAGGTCGAGCACGCGGTCTGAACGTTGATGCTCGGCCCTTTGAGATTCAGCTTATACGAGACGCGCGTCGGGAGGAAGTCTTTATCGCTGGCGATCATCGTCTGGAAGTTGCCGGTCGCCGCCAGCAGATCCCGGTTGGTGTACAGATTGAAGAGCAGGTAGCTATTCATGCTCGTGCCCGCAAACACGCCGATCCGCGCCCGCTCAGCGGACGGCTCGGTCGATGGCGCGGCACTGTAGCCCGCGTGCTCCAGCGCCGCCCAGGCATGTTCCAGGAACAAGCGCTGCTGCGGATCGATGAGCTGGGCCTCGCGCGGCGTGTACCCAAAGAAGCCCGCGTCGAACCGCTCGATCTCGTCGAGCAGAGCATTCGCTTTGACATAGCGCGGATCGTCGAGCAGCGCCCGATCGACACCTGCCGCGACCAGCTCGTCGTCGGAGAAGAACGTGATCGACTCCACGCCGTCGCGGATGTTGGCCCAGAACGCCTCAAGCGTGGGCGCGCCAGGCACCGCGCACGACATACCGATAATCGCTATTCTATCACCTCTGTCGACGCGCGCTGTCGGCTGCCGCGTCGGCAGCGCGCCCGCGTGCTCCGCTGGATCTGTGGGATCGGCAAGATGCCGCGCCAGGCTGTGGATCGTCGGGTAGCGAAACAGGTCGGTCATCGGCAGATCGACGCTGAGCGCCTCGCGCAGCCTGCTGCGTGCCTGGATCAGCAGCAGCGAGTGGCCGCCGAGGTCGAAGAAGTTGTCGTACAGGCCGACCTGCTCCACGCGCAGAACATCCTGCCAGACCGCCGCGATCGTTCGCTCGATCGTGGTCTGAGGCATCACATACTCGACCTGAGCCTGATCGGGGCGGGCATCCAGCGCGGCAAGCGCCGTGCGGTCGAGCTTGCCGTTGGGCGTCAGTGGCAGCGCGTCGAGCAGCACGAACGCGCCCGGCACCATGTAGTCGGGCAGGTGCGACCCCAGGAACGCGCGGAATTCCTGGGGAGAACAGGGAACAGAGGGCAAGGAACCCGAGTCATTGGCCGTGCTGCTCTCTGTTCCGGGCGCCATGCCCAAAGGGCGCCCGGCGTCTTTGTTTGTTACAACGTACGCTACCAATTGCGGCTCCGGCTCGACCCGCAGCATGACCACCGCCTCGCGCACGGCCTCATGCTGGCGGAGCACGCTTTCGATCTCGCCCAGCTCGACCCGAAAGCCGCGCACCTTGATCTGGTGATCGATCCGGCCCAGGTAGTCGATCGTGCCGTCGGGCAGGTAGCGCGCCAGGTCGCCGGTGCGGTAGAGCCGACTCCCCGGTGTATCGCTGAACGGATGCGGTGCGAACTTTTCGGCGGTGAGCGCGGGGCGGCGATGGTAGCCGCGCGCCAGTTGGACGCCGCCGATATGCAGCTCACCGGCCACGCCGATCGGCACCGGATGCAGCCAGCGATCCAGCAGATAGATCTGCGTGTTGGCGATCGGACGCCCGATCGGCACGCTGGAGCGTTGAGTTTCGCGCTCGCAGGCCCAGGCGGTCACGTCGACGGCGGCCTCGGTCGGGCCGTACAGATTGTGCAGCTCGGCCTTGAGACGGGCGAAAAAGCGCGCTTGCAGCTCGTGGGGCAGCGCCTCGCCGCTACAGATCACGCGCAGTAGACTCACGCAGCTTTCAACATTCGGCGCTTCCAGAAACGCCTGAAGCATCGAGGGCACGAAATGCAGCGTGGTGATCCGCTCACGGTTGATCACGTCGATCAGGTACTCAGGATCTTTGTGGCTCTCAGGCCGGGCGATGACCAGCCGGGCACCACTCAGCAGCGGCCAGAAGAACTCCCAGACCGAGACATCGAAGCTGTAGGGCGTTTTTTGCAGCACGCGATCGGCGGCGGTCAGCCCGTAGGTGTCTTGCATCCAGAGCAGCCGGTTGACGATCCCGCGATGCGTATTGATCGCGCCCTTGGGCTGGCCGGTCGAGCCGGAGGTGTAGATCATGTAGGCCGCGTGGTCGGGCGTGACGTGAACGGCAAGATTGTCGGCTGGCCGCTGGGCGATCACCGGCCAGTCACGATCGAGGCAGATGATCTGGCCCCGGTAGGCTGGAAGCTGCCGCGCGAGGGCGGTTGTTGTCAGCAGCACCGGCGCGTCCGCGTCCTCGATCATGAAGTGCAGCCGCTCCTGAGGATAGTCGGGATCGAGCGGGACGTAGCCGCCGCCGACTTTAAGCACTGCCAGCAGCGCGACGACCAGATCGATCGAGCGCTGGAGGCACACGCCGACCAGCTCATCCGGCTGGATGCCCCGCTCATCGAGGTAGTGGGCAAGCTGATTGGCCCGTGCGTTCAGCTCATGGTAGCTCAGCCGCGACTCCTCGAAGCTGAGCGCAATCGCGTCGGGCGTCTGCGCGACCTGCCGCTCGATATGTCGGTGCAGGGCGGTAGTGGTATCGTAGGCCGCCTGGGTGGCGTTCCACTCGTTGAGCATCTGCCGCAGCTCATGGGCTGGCAGCAGCGCGGCATCACGATAGGATTCCGCCGGTCGGGTGGTCATGGCGCGGAGAATCCGGCGGTAGTACTCGCCGATCATCACGACCTGCGGCTGGACGAGCTGCGCGGTGCTGTACAGCAGGCTCAGGTGAATCTGCTCCTGCTCAGGGTCGACGTTGAAGTGAGTCTCGAAGACGAAATTCGTCTCCTGAAATACCGTGCCGTCGTGTACGCGCACCTGGGGAACGCGCTCCAATCGCTTGTACACATGAAAATGGGTGAAGTTAAAGAGCGCCTCAAAGATCGGCTGACCGCCGCGCTGGCGCTGGATCTCAGCCAGCGGATACCGCCGAAACGGCAGCGTCGATCGCTCTGCGGCAAAAGTGGCGCGCAGAAGATCGAGCCAGGTGCCGCCTTCAAGCGTCAGGCGCAGCGGCAGCGTGTTGAGGAACAATCCCAGCGCTCGCTCGCCGTCGGCTGTTTCGGGACGGATCGTTGAAACCATGCCAGTCACAATATCGGGCTGGCCGGTGATCAGTGTGAGCAGGCGTAGATGCGCGGCCAGCAGCACGCTCTTGATCGGCACCTCGGCCAGCCGCCCAAGCTGGTACAGATCGGCGATCAGCGCTGTTTCAAGCGGCACACTGTGGGCGCGCATCGGCGGCAACGGCTCGGCGCGCTGCTCGGCGGGCCAGCGCGGGAGCGCCGCAACAGGCGCGTCGGCCAGGGTTTCGCGCCAGTAGCGCCGGGCCGCCTCGGATTGGAGCACCGCCCGCTCCAGCGCCACGGCGTCGCGGAACTGTGCCTGCGGCGGCGGTACTGGTTCCGGTCCCTGGCCCAGCCCGGCAAAGTAGAGCTGGAACAGATCCATCAGCAGCGACGCGACGCTCCAGCCGTCCAGAATGGCATGATGGAAGCTCAGCGCCAGCTCAAAGGCGGCGTCGCTGCGCCGGTGGACCTGAAACCGCAGCAGCGGCGGCTGCGTCCAATCGAACGGGCGCTGCTTCTCCGCCTCCAGCCAGGCTTTGACGGCAGCGGCCTGCTCGTGGGACGATAGCCCGCGCAGATCGACGACCTCAAGCGGGATCGCGGCCTGCCGATGCACAAGCTGAAGCGGCTCGCTAAAGCTGCTGAGGTCGAAGGATGTGCGCAGCAGCGGGTGGCGGGCACCAAGCTGCTCGATCGCCTGGGCCAGCGCTGGCTGATCGAAGGGCGCCGTGAGCTGGAAGTTGAAAATATCGTGGTAGATCGCCGTGGCGGGGCTGGCCTCGCTGTGGAAGAGCATCCCCAGTTGGAGCTGCGTCAGCGGGTAGGCATCGTCCAGACCGGCGGGCAAGCGCCCGCGATCGTCCTCCGCGATCAGGTCGAAGGCCGCTGTCACCGGATGCTCGGCGGGCGCATCCGTCACCGTCGCTGCGGCCAGCGCTTCGGCCAGGCTCGCGATCGTCGGGTGCTGGAAGATCTGCGGCAGCGCGATCTCAAGGCCACGCTCGCGGGCCAGCGCCAGCACTTGAATGCTGCGGATCGAATCGCCTCCTAGCGCAAAGAAATGATCGTGGATGCCGATCCGCTCCAGCCCAAGCACCTGGCTCCAGATCTCTGCCAGCGCGTGCTGCTCAGCGGTCGATGGCGGAACGTACTCCGTTTCCAGCGCGGGGCGGTCGCTTGGCGGCGCGGGCAGTGCACGGCGATCGAGCTTGCCGTTGGGCGTCAGCGGCAGGCTATCGAGCACCACAAACGCGCTCGGCACCATGTAGTCCGGCAATCGGTCTTTGAGATAGGTTTGGAGTTTGGAGGTGAGGCCCTCACCCCCAATCGCCGCCCAGAGGGCACCCCGCCACCCCCTTCCCCGCCCTCGCGGGTCCCCTTCCCGCTCGGTGTGCGCAGGCGAGAGGGAAGGTGGTGTTTGGTCCTCTTCTTTGTTCCGTTGTTCTGTTGTTCTTTGTTCTACGACATACGCCACCAGCCGTTTATGTCCGTTTTCCTCCCGCGCGATCACCACTGCGTCGCGCACGGCGTCATGCTGGCGGAGCACGGCCTCGATCTCGCCCAGCTCGATCCGAAAGCCCCGGATCTTCACCTGCTGGTCGATCCGGCCAAGATATTCGATGTCGCCATCGGGCAGATAGCGCGCCAGATCGCCGGTCCTGTACAGCCGCGCGCCGGGCCCGGTGCCTGGCCGGGTGCCCTCTGGGCATGGCACCCCGCAGCTCCACGGATGCGGAATGAAGCGCTCGGCGGTCAGCTCAGGGCGGCCAAGGTAGCCGCGCGCCAGGCCCGCGCCGCCGACATACAGCTCGCCCGCGACGCCGATCGGCACCGGCTGCAAGCTCTGCGGCTCCAGAATATAGAGCTGAAGGTCGGGCAGCGGCGGTCCGATCAGGCTGCCCGCCTGATCCAGATCCGCCAGGCGGAGCGGTCGATAGGTTGTGTGGACGCTTGTCTCCGTGATGCCGTACATGTTGACAAGCTGCGGCTGTGTGTCGCCGTGACGCTCGAACCACGGGCGGAGGCTTTGGAGATCGAGCGCCTCGCCGCCGAAGATCACCGAGCGCAGCCGGAGCGGCTGGCTGGTCGTCGCCTGCGCCTCGGCCTGCATCAACTGGCGGAAGGCCGACGGCGTTTGATTGAGGACAGTCACGCCCTGCTCCGCCAGCAGCGCGTAGAAGCGCTCCGGCGCGCGGCTGACCAGATAGGGCACGATCACCAGCCGACCGCCGTGCAGCAACGCGCCCCAGATCTCCCAGACCGAGAAGTCGAAGGCGTAGGAGTGGAACAGCGTCCAGACATCGCGCTCGTCGAAGTGGAACCAGGCCCGCGTCGTCGCGAAGAGCCGTGTTATCTGGCGATGCTCGACCATCACGCCCTTGGGCTGGCCGGTCGAGCCGGAGGTGTAGATGATGTAGGCCAGATCGTCGGGCGTGACCGCGCAGGGCGGATTCTCGGCGCTGCGGAGCGACTCCCCGGCGAGCGACTCCCACTCGGTGTCGAGGCAGAGCAGTTGCGCCCGGCTGCCGGAATGCGCCGAATCAAGCTGATCGGCCAGGTCGGCATGGCTGAGCACGACCGCCGCCGCCGTATCGTCGAGCATGAAGTGCAGCCGCTCGGCGGGGTAGCTCGGATCGAGCGGAACATACGCGCCGCCCGCCTTGAGGACGGCGAGCACGCTCACGACCAGATCGACCGAGCGCGGCAGGCAGATGCCCACGTAGCCGCCGGGGCCGATGCCGCGCGCCATGAGCGCCTGGGCCAGCACGTTGGCGCGGCGGTTAAGTTCGGCGTAGCTGATCGTCATGTCTTCAAAGACCAGCGCAATCGCGTCGGGACGGCGGCGCGCCTGTTCCTCGAAGATCTGATGCAGCGCGCGCGGCTCGACATCGGCGGGCTGCATGGTATGGCCGTTCTGAAAGCGCTGCCGCTCGTCGGCTGTCAGCAGCCCGATGTCGGCCAGGCGGCGGGCATGCGACTCCTCAAGCGCCGCGCCGATGCCTTCGAGCAACGTCTGGAAGTGACCGCACAAACGGTCGATCGCCGCAGCGTCGAAGCGCTGGTCGTCGTACACGATCCACAACAGCAGCTCGCTGCCCGGCACGACGCGGATCGTCAGCGGGTAGTTCGTCTTCTCGAACGAGCGCGCCTGCTCGATGATCAGATCGATGCCTTGCTCATGCGCCAGCGCCTCGACCGGATGATTCTCGAAGGCCAGAATGCTCTCGAAGAGCGACTGACCGCGCGGGATCTCGCTCCAGCTCTGTACCTGGGCCAGCGGGCTATGCTCGTACTGGCGCAGCTCGACCAGATGCGCCTGGATCTGGTGCAGCCACTCGACGAGTCGCGCCCGCCGATCGACCTGCACCCGCATGGCGACGGCGTTGACGAACGGCCCGATCATCGTCTCCACGCCCGGCAGCGTCGGTGGTCGGCCAGAGACAACCGTGCCGAAGAGCACGTCGTCGGTGCCGCTGTAGTAGCTGAGCAGGAGCGCCCACGCGCCCTGTACCAGGATGTTGAGCGTGAGCCGGTGCCGACGCGCCGCCGCCTGAAGCGCCTCGGTGGTTGCCGCCGGAATGTGCTGGCGCTGCTCGGCGTAGCCGCTGGCCTGCGCCGCGTGCGCCAGCGCTGGTCGATCGACGCCCAGCGGCGTGGCCGCGTGAAAGCCCCGGAGCGTCCGCCGCCAGAAGTCCTCGGCCTGCGCGACATCCTGCTGCTTCAGCCAGCTAATGTAGTCGCGATAAGGCCGGAGCGTGGGCAGCCGCAGATCACGGCCCTGGCAGAGCGCGCTGTACAGCGTGAACACTTCTTTGAACAGCCGTGAGAGCGACCACGCATCCAGCAGCAGGTGATGGTAGGTCAGGATCAGGTGGTAGCTGGTGGCGTCCAGGCGAGTCAGCCGCAGCCGCAGCAGCGGCGCGGTCGTCAGGTCGAAGCCGCGCGTGCGATCCGCGTCAAGGTGCGCATCGATCCGCTGCTGCTGCTCACGCGCCGAAAGCTCGCGCCAGTCGGCGTACTCCCAGGGCAGCTCGACGGTTGCCCGCACCACCTGAAGCGGCTGGTCGCGTCGCTCCCACAAAAACAGGGTGCGCAGCACCGGATGCCGATCGATGACGCGCTGCCAGGATTGCTGGAAGACCGGGAGATCGAGATCGCCGCGCAAGGTACACGCGATCTGCTGCACATACAGGCCCGCCTGCGGCGCGTAGAGCGTGTGAAAGAGCACGCCTTGCTGCATCGGCGACAGCGGGTAGATAGCCTCGACATTCTTTTTGCTCATGCTCGCGGTGCTCCGGCTTCAAGCGGGCCGTGTGGCTGGCGGCGTGCAGGCATTGCCACGTCTAAACCTGCACCTGGGTCGGCTGGTCCTGGGCGAAGCGCAGCATGGTTTCGTAGGGCGTCAGGCCGGTGATGTGCGCCTGGCTGAGCATCTCGCCGATCAAATAGCTCACCACGGCGCGAACAACCAGATGTGCCAGCGGCTTATCGAACGGCTCGCCGGGCCGCGATTGCCGCCAGAACCATTCGACGCGCGATGTCAGCGCGCCGCCGAGCGTCAGCACCTGGCCGGGCACCACGAGCACGCCCTGCTCGGCCAGCCGCCGCATCAGATCGATGCCTGGCTCACCCGCAGGAACCGCGAGGTTATGCGCCAGCAGCATGATCGTATCGCGCGGGATACGCTGCCATTGTGAGTGCTCCAGCTCATGCCCGACAGTCGTCGCCACGATCACGCCGCCACGGCTGAGACAGGCATCGGTGAACATGCCATCCTGAGCGGGAAGCTGCGCCAGGCGCGCTGGCAGGTCGGTCGTCGAAGCATGGTACACGTGATCGCACGCCCCGATGTCGGCAAAGCCCTCGATCTGGCAATACTCCAGAATGTGGCTGCCCATTGCTCCCGCCGAGCCGATCAGTGTGATTCTTGGGTGGGTTTCCGGCGTAACGCCGATCGTCTCCAGGGCTGCGATGATTCCCGTTGCCGAGTAGGACGACTTGCCGCCGCAGCCGCCATCTTCGCAGCGAATGCCGAGCACATGCGGCGTGAACTCCGCCAGAATGTCGGCCAGACCAGCGAAGCGGCCAAAGTCGGGCGTAAGCTTGATGCGGCCCTGCTGCTGATTCAGGAGATCGCCGATCTGCGCAAAGATCGTCGCGATGATCTGCGTGAAGCGGGGATGGGCCGGAGCGTTGAGGATGGCCGCCAGCTCCTGGCTTTTGGGCCGGATGATGCAGCGCGCGCCGCCGACGCTGCTCTCGATAAAGCCGTCCGGCGTGCGGCTCGCCAGCCTGTCGCTGAGCGCCTGCTGGCGCAGCGCTTTATTGATGAGCTGGTTCTTCAGCGCGCTCTCGGAGTGCATCAGCCGATCGAGCACGCCATGAACGTCGGCGTCGGGCATGTGCGCTTCGACCATTCGGGTACCGCCGTAGCCGTAGTCCACGCCGGGCTGGTTATCGCTGGCAATCCATACATCGGCGTAGTCGCTGGTGATCTCATAGACAGTCGGCTGCATGAGCGGTTCCTTTGTGTGAGTTGCGAGTTTCAAGTTTCAAGTTTCGAGTTTCCAGCCCTTTGTTCTCTTGTTTCTTGGCTAGAGCTGCTCCAACAGCTCATCCAGATCCTCTTGAGACAGCTCGGCCTCTGGGAAGTCCGAGGGCGTGAAACCGCCCGCCGCCGGTGACAGACAGTGCCGGATGATCGCCTGAAGATCGGCGATGAAGCTCTGCGCCAGCCGCTCGATCGTCGCGCTGCGGTAGAGCCGTGCGCCGTAGGTCCAGGTGATCTGGAGCCGGTTCTGCATCACGCCGCCGTTGATCGTCAGGAGATACGGGCGCTTGCCGCGTGGGCTCTGGGCCGGGCCGCTCGACTCGGATGCCGGTGTCAGCAGCGCCGCGCCGGTCAGCGCCGCATCCATCTGGCCCAGGTAGTTGAAGCGTAGCTCCGCCTGCGGCAGCCCGCCAAGCTGCGCGCGCACCTGCGAATCGTGATGCAGGTAGCGCAGCATGCCGTAGCCGATGCCGCGCTGCGGGATACGCCGAAGCTGCTCCTTGATCGCCTTGAGCGCCGCGCCGGGATCGTCATGTGGCGGATCCAGGCAGACCGGGAAGAGCGACGACAGCCAGCCGACGGTGCGCGATACGTCCAGCGCGTCGACGATCGACTCGCGGCCATGCGCCTCAAGATCGACGAGCAGCGATTGACCGCCGCTCCAGCGGGTGATCGTCAGCGCCAGCGCCGTCAGCAGTGCGTCGGTGATCTGGGTCTGGTACGCGCGCGGCACCTCATGCAGCAGGCTATCCGTCTCGTCCATGCTCAGCGCGACGGTGACGGTCGCGGTCGCGGCCATCAGGTTATGCTCGATCGCCAGCGGATCATCGATGGGCAGGCGGGTCGTGTGGCTGCCCAGCGTGGACCGCCAGTACGCGATCTCGTCGGCTACCCGGTCGGACTGTGCGTAGGCGCTCAGGCGCTCGGCCCAATGCTGGAACGAGCTGGTTTTGGCTGGCAGGCCCCGCTGCTCGTAGGCGCGCTGAAGATCTTCCAGCAGGATCGCCCACGAAACCGCATCGACGGCCAGGTGATGGATGATCAGCAGCAGGCGACCGGGCCGGTTCGCGCCCAGGTGGAAGTGGACGACGCGCAGCAACGGCCCTGCTGTGAGATCGAGACTGGCCTGGAGCGCAGCCGCGTGTGTCTCCAGCGCCGCCTGCCGCTCGTCTTCCGCCAGCGCCGCGAGATCGATGCACGTCAGCGGCTCGATCTGCTCAAGGCCGGTATGCTCCTGCCGCCAGCCTGCCGGGCCATGCGCAAAGCGCAGCCGCAGCGCGTCGTGGTGCGCTTGAAGCTGCCGCGTCGCCTGATCGAGCCGCGTGAGGTCAAGATCGGGCGGAACCTCGAAGAGCAGCGCCTGGTTCCAGTGATGCGGGTCGATCGGGTTGTTCTCGAAAAACCAGTGCTGGATCGGCGTGAGCGGCACCGCGCCCAGCACCACGCCCGGCTCGGCGGTTGACTCGACGGGCGCGGCGGCATCAACCTGCGCGGCCAGCTCCGCGATCGTCTGGAACTGGAATGTTTGCTGGGCGCTGAGCGGCAATCCGGCCTGATTGGCGCGCGCTGTCACCTGAATCCCAAGGATTGAGTCGCCGCCGAGGTCGAAGAAGTTATCGTGAATGCCGACCTGCTCCAGCCTTAGGACCTCGGCCCAGATCCGCGCCAGCGTGCGCTCCGTCTCGGTCACGGGCGGCATCGTGGCCGCTCCGCTGCCCGCGCCGATCGTCTCCGGCGCGGGCAGCGCCTGCCGATCGACTTTGCCGTTGGGCGTCAGCGGCAGCGCATCCAGCAGCACAAACGCGCTCGGCACCATGTAGGGCGGCAGCTTGGCTTGCAGATGGGATCGAAGCTCCAAGTTCCAGGTTCCAAGCTCCAAGTTCGGGGTTGGCTGTCCCTGGTTCTCGCCTGGTTCTTCCGCCACAATATACGCTACCAGCCGCTTCGCCCGGTGATGGCCCGCGCCGTGCCCGTCGACCGCCGCGACGACCGCGTGCTGTACACCGGGGTGCTGCATCAGCGCGGCCTCGATCTCGCCTAGCTCGACGCGGTAGCCCTGGATCTTGACCTGAAAATCCTCGCGGCCCAGGAACTCGATATTCCCATCGGGCAGGTAGCGGCCCAGGTCGCCGGTCGCATACAGCCGCTCGCCGGTCTGCGGGTGGATAATGAACCGCTCGCGAGTCTTGTCTGGGTCGCGCCAGTAGCCCAGCGCCAGGCCAATCCCGCCGATGTAGAGCTGGCCCGGCACCAGCACCGGACGCGGCTCCAGCGCGGAGTCGAGCACATGGAAGCGCTGATTGAGCATCGGGCGACCGTAGGGAATGCTCTTCCAGGCCGGATCGACGTGCTCGATCGGGTAGAGGATCGACCAGATCGAGGCTTCGGTCGCGCCGCCGAGGCTGATCACCTGCGGGCGGCTGCCGAGGCTGCGAATCTGATCGGGCAGCGTCACCGGAATCCAGTCGCCGCTCAGCAGCACCAGCCGCAGCGAATCGGGCAGCCGCGCGGATCGCGTCGTCAGATCGTCGGCCAAGACCTGCATCAGCGCGGGCACAGAGTTCCAGATCGTCACCTGCTCGCGCACGAGCAGATCGTGCCAGTGCGCGGGATTGCGCGCCTCGGCGGCGCTGGGGATCACGATCGCGCCGCCAGCAGCCAGGACGCCAAAGATATCATAGACCGAGAGGTCGAAGCTGAGCGACGAGCAGGCCAGCACACGGTCATCCGCCCCGACCGCGAAGCGCTGGTTGATGTCGAGAATCGTGTTGACCGCGCCGCGATGGTCGATCATCACGCCCTTAGGCAATCCTGTCGAGCCAGAGGTATAGATCACATAGGCCAGATCGGTCGGCTGCTGTACTGACGCGAGCGGCTGCTCCGCCCGCTCCGTCAGCGGAAGCATATCCACCGAAAGCCGCCGAACGTGATC
>DASUTC010000240.1 GCA_036374795.1 Herpetosiphonaceae bacterium | reverse complement strand
GGTCGAGCATCGCCGAGTGGAAGGCGTGCGAGGTGGGCAGGCGCCGCACGTCGCTGCCCTGCGCCCGCAACTGCTCCTCCAGCGCGGCGACGGCCTCGGTGGGACCGGCGACGACGCACTGTGCGGGGCCGTTGATCGCGGCCAGCGCGAGATCGCGGCCGAGCCAGGGCTGCACATCGGAGGCGGGCAGCGGCACGGCGAGCATCGCGCCGGGGGGCAGGGCTTGCATCAGCCGTCCGCGCGCGGCGACGAGCGCCAGCGCGTCTTCCAGTGAGAAGACGCCCGCGAGACAGGCTGCGACATACTCACCGATCGAGTGGCCGACCATTGCCGCAGGCTGCACGCCCCAGGCGATCCAGAGCTGGGCGAGGGCGTAGGCGATCACGAAGAGCGCGGGCTGGGTGATCTGCGTCTGATCGAGCTGCTGGGCGGCGCTGGCGGCGTCGGCGGGTGTCGGATAGAGGAGGCGGCGCAGGTCGAGGCCGAGGTGCGGCAGGAGCAGATCGCAGCAGCGGTCGAGGGCGGCGCGGAAGACCGGCTCCTGCTCGTACAGCTCGCGCGCCATGCCGACGTACTGCGCGCCCTGGCCGGTGAAAAGAAAGGCGACCGGACGATCGACCGCCTGCTGGACATCGCTGAGCACGCGCGTCGGATCGAGCGTTTCCAGCGCGTGCAGCGCCTCGTCGCGGTCGCGGCAGACGACGGTGCGACGGTGGTTGAAGTGTTGCCGCCCGATCTGGAGCGTGTAGGCGACATCGGCGAGGTTGAGATCGGGCTGCTGCTTGAGGTGATCCCGCAGATTCGTCGTGAGCGCGTCGAGCGCGGTCGCAGTTTTGGCCGAGAGCGTCAGCAGTTGCCAGGGCTGTGCCGCATCGGAGGGCACGGCTTGCGGCGCTTCTTCGAGGATCACATGCGCGTTGGTGCCGCCGACGCCGAACGAGCTCACGCCCGCGCGCTGTGGTCCGGTGTTGGCGGGCCAGTCCGCGAGCCTATCGTTGACATAAAACGGGCTGCTGGCGAAGTCGATGTCGGGGTTGGGCGCGGTGTAGTGCAGGCTCGGCGGGATCTGCCGGTGCTTGAGCGCGAGCACGGCTTTGATCAGGCTGGCAACGCCGGCGGCAGCGCCCAGGTGGCCGATGTTGCCCTTGACCGAGCCGACGGCGCAAAAGCCGCTGGCGTCGGTGGTGGCGCGAAAGGCTTTGGTTAGCGCCTGGATCTCGATCGGATCGCCCAGCGCGGTGCCGGTGCCGTGCGCCTCGATGTAGGAGATCGTCACGGGATCGATGTCGGCGTAGCCCAGCGCCTCGCTGATCACCTGGGCCTGACCGTCGACGCTCGGCGCGGTGTAGCCGACCTTGAGCGCGCCGTCGTTGTTGATCGCCGAGCCGCGAATCACCGCATGGATCGTGTCGCCGTCCGCCAGTGCGTCTTCAAGCCGCTTCAAGACCACCACGCCGACTCCGCTGCCGAAGATCGTGCCCTGGGCGTTGGCGTCGAATGGGCAGCAGTGGCCGTCGGGCGAGGCGATTCCGCCCTCGACATAGCGATAGCCGTTGCGCTGCTGCATATTGATCGAGACGCCGCCCGCCAGCGCGATGTCGCACTCGTCGTTGAGCAGGCTTTGGCAGGCGACATGCACCGCCACCAGCGAGGTCGAGCAGGCGCTCTGGATCGTGTGGCTCGGTCCTTTGAGGTTGAGCTTGTACGAGACGCGCGTCGTCAGGTAGTCGCCTGCGTTGCCGATGTCGATCTGCACCGGATCGAGGCTGTCGATCAGCGATGAGTGAGCGGCCAGATTGTACAGCAGATAGGTGTTGATCGTCGCGCCGCCGAAGACGCCGATCGCGCCGTCGTAGCGTTCGGGATTGTACCCGGCGTGCTCCAGCGCGGACCAGGCGTATTCCAGAAAGAGGCGCTGCTGCGGATCGGTGATCTCGGCCTCGCGGTGGCTCAGGCCAAAGAAGGCTGCGTCGAACTCTTCGATGCCGTCGATCTGCGCCGTGGCCCTGACGTAGTCGGGATCGCGTAGCAGCGCCGGATCGACGCCACGCGCGGTAAGCTCGGCCTCGCTGAAGAACATGACCGACTCGACGCCGTCACGGAGGTTTTGCCAGTACTGCTCGATCGTCGTGGCACCTGGGAAACGACCTGTGATACCGATAATCGCTATTTCAATCCCAGTAAACTGCTCGCCCACAATCGTGATCTCCCTTAACCGCTCTTCGGCCTAGGCTCGTCTGCTCGCGTTGATGATCGCCGGGCAATGTTTCGGGAATGCGACACACCCTGGAGCGGGCACGGCAGCGCCGTGCCCGGACAACCACAATCCCGATATGGTGTAAACCTTCAACGCCGCTCGCGGCGCTTCTCGCGGCGGCGCTCGCCACGGCTGCGGCTGGCCTCGTACTGCGGCCTGTCGTCGGGCGCGGGATTAATGATCTGCGCCAGCGCGCTGACGGTCGGCCCCTCGTAGAGGCTGACGGTCGGGATCTGCACGTCGAACGTTTTGCGCAGTTGGTTGATGATCTGAATGCCGCTCAGCGAGTTACCACCCAGGTCAAAGAAGTTATCGTGGATGCCGACCTGCTCGATGCGGAGCGACTCCTGCCAGATCCGCGCGATCGTCTGCTCGGTTTCGTTGCGCGGCGCGACATACGCATTCTGCAAGCTCGGACGCGGGTACAGCGTCGAGTCGAGCGGCGGCGCGGCGGTCGTCTCGTCGTGGAGCGGCTCCAGCTTGATCCACTGGTCGATCCGGGCGCGCAGGTCGCCGGTCGAGACGATCACCTGTGGCTGCGCGGGCTGCGCGACGATCCGCTCAAAGGCATCCATGCCCTCGGCGAGCGTGATCGCCTGCTGCGATGCATCGTCGCGGCCTTGGAGCTCCTGATCGACGGTGATCTGCCAGGCGTCCCAATCGACCGCGATCCACGGGATCGGGCTGTGCTGGCTCTGCTGGTGCGCGAAGGCATCCATGAACAGGTTCGACGCGGCGTAGGTCGCGAAGCCCAGGCCGCCCAGCACGGTCGAGAGCGACGACAGCAGCATACAAACGTCGATCGGTCGGTCACGCAGCACATCCGCCAGCGCGAGCGTGCCGTCGACTTTGGCCTTGAACTGCCGCGCACAGTCGTCGGCGCTCGTCTCCTGAATCGAGCGGAAGAACTGCCGCCCAACCAGGCCCGCCGCATGGATCACGCCATGCAGCGCGCCGAAGCGCTCGTCGATCTGCTCGATCACCGCCTGCATCTGGTCGCGGTCGGCTACGTCGGCGCGCAGCACCAGCACCTCCGCGCCCAGCTCCTCGAACGACTGTACCCGGCGGATCTTATCGCTGGTGCCATCCGTCGCCGCGTGGGTTTCCAGCCAGCGCGACCACTCATCGCGCGGCGGCAGGCCGGAGCGGCTGGTCAGCACCAGCTTCGCCTGCACCGTTCGCGCCAGATGCTCCGCCAGCTCAAGCCCGATACCGCCCAGGCCGCCGGTGATTAGATACACGCCGCCAGGCCGCAGCCCCGACGCTCCTTCGGCGGGCCGCTCCAACCGCACCGCCGCGACATCCTGCACCCAGCGGCGATGGTCGCGATAGGCCACGAGCGGATCACTGGCCGACGCGCTGCACTCAGCCAGCAGATGATCGAGCAGCCGCGTCTCGTGCCAGCTTCCGGGCTGCGGCAGCAGCAGATCGACGCTGCGGCAGGTAATGTGCGGGTACTCCTGCGGGATCACATTGCACGGCCCAAGCGCGGTCGCCTTCTCCGGCTCAAGCATCGGCTCGCCGCCCACGCGCTGCATGTTATTCGTCACCATCGTGATCCGCACAGGCTGCGCCAGGTCTTGCGCGCCGAGGGCCTGAGCCAGGGCGATCAGGCTGTAAAAGCCCACGTCCAGCGCCCGCTCGATCCGATCGGCAGGCGAAAGCAGATCGTCGGGCATGGTCACGTTCCACAGGTGGACGAGCGCGGTCGGCGCGAGATCCAGCGCGCGCAGCTCGGCCAGCAGCGCGTCGTAATCTTCGCGCTGGCGCGGATCGATCGCGTAGTGGCGGTCGCGCAGCTTGCTGAACTGGCTGCCCGTCGTGACTGTGACGATCGGCTGTCCGGTCTGCTCGATCCGGTGCGCGAGCTGCACGCCGATGCCGCTTGCATCGGTGAAGAGCAGCCAGCGCTCGTGCTGCTCAGTAGATACCACAGGCGGCAGCGCGGGCTTCCAGCACGGCAGATAGAACCAGTCGGCGAGATCGGCCTTTTTCTGCGGTGTGGCGGCGGGCGCTGCGGCTACAGCGGCGGGCGCGACCGTCAGCGGCTCGACCCAGTAGCGCTGCCGCTCGAAGGGATAGGTCGGCAGCGGCACGCGCTGGCGGCGCTCGTCGCGATAGAAGGCGCTCCAATCGACCTCGACGCCCGCCAGCCAGAGCTTGCCCAGCGTGCTGAGCAGAAACGCCGCATCGCTCAATTTGTCGTTGGGGTGCCGCACCGACGCGAGCACAACCTGGCTGGGCGCTTTTGACGGATGCTGCCGCGCCAGCGTGCTGAGCGTCTGGCCGGGACCGACCTCAAGCAGCACCGCGCCGGGCAGCGTGCTTTCCGGTCGCAGGATCTCGTGCAAGGCGTCGGCGAAACGCACCGCCTGCCGCAGATGCGTCGTCCAGTAGCGCGGATCGGTGGCCTGCGCGGCGGTGATCCAGGTGCCGCTTACGTTCGAGAGGTAGGGCAGCGTCGGCGCTTGCAGCCGGATACGCCTGACCTGGGCCGCGAACGCCTCAAGAATCGGCTCCATCATCGCCGAGTGGAAGGCGTGCGAGGTGTGCAGACGGCGGCAGTTCAGGCCCTCGGCGCTCAACTGGGCCTCAAGCTGGTCGATCGCCGCTGTCGGACCCGATACCACGCACAGCGCGGGGCCGTTGACCGCCGCCAGCGACAGCTCAGCGCCGAGCAGCGACTGGACCTCCGGCTCCGGCAGCGGCACGGCCAGCATCGCGCCGGACGGCAGCGATTGCATCAGCTTGCCGCGCGCCGCGACCAGCAGCAGCGCATCGTCCAGCGAGAAAACGCCCGCGAGACAGGCCGCGACGTACTCGCCGATCGAGTGGCCGACCATCGCCGCAGGCTGCACGCCCCAGGCCATGAGCTGCTGCGCCAGCGCATACGCGATCACGAAGAGCGCGGGCTGCGCCAGCGCGGTCTGTGTCAAGCGCTGCGTGGCGCTCTCGGCGGCATCCGCGCCGGGATAGAGCACGTCGCGCAGATCGGTGCCCAGGTGCGGGCGCAGGATCGCGGCGCAGCGATCGATCGTCTCGTGAAAGACCGGCTCGTCCTCGTACAGCTCGCGCGCCATGCCGACGTACTGCGCGCCCTGGCCCGAAAACATCAGCACGACCGGACGCTCGCCGGGCTCGTGGTGGCCCGTCAGCACGCGCTGTGCGTCCCAGGTTTCGAGCGCGTTTACCGCATCGTCGAGATCCTGGCAGACGAGTACCCGCCGATGGCTGAACGGACGCCGACCCAGGTGCAGGGTGTAGGCTACGTCGGCCAGGTTGAGATCGGGGTGCTGCTTGAGATACGCCGCCAGCCGCGTGGTCGCCGCCTCAAGCGCGGTGCTGGTCTTGGCCGAGAGCGATAGGATCTGCCAGGCGCGGCCCTCGTCGGTCGGCTCGGCCTGCGGCGCTTCTTCCAGCACAACATGCGCGTTGGTGCCGCCCATGCCGAACGAGCTGACGCCCGCGCGGCGCGGCGTGCCGTTGCGCGGCCATTCGGTCAGCTTCGTGTTGACATAAAATGGACTACCGGCGAAGTCGATCTGCGGGTTAGGCGCGGTGTAGTGCAGGCTGGGCGGAATCTGCCGGTGCTTGAGCGTCAGCGTGGCCTTGATCAGGCCGGCCACGCCTGCGGCGGTATCGAGGTGGCCGATGTTGGTTTTGATCGAGCCGAGGGCACAATACTGCTTGCGCTGCGTGTGCGCGCGAAACGCCTGGGTCAGCGCGGCGATCTCGATTGGATCGCCCAGGTTGGTACCGGTGCCGTGCGCCTCGACGTAGCCGATTGTGTCCGGGTGGACTCCGGCGATCGTCTGGGCCATCCCGATCACCTGGGCCTGGCCCTCGACGCTGGGTGCCATGTAGCTGACCTTGAGCGAGCCGTCGTTGTTGACCGCCGAGCCGCGAATCACGGCGTGGATCGTATCGCCGTCTTCGAGCGCATCCTCCAGCCGCTTGAGCGCGACGACGCCAGCGCCGTGGCCGTTGACGAAGCCCTGAGCATTCACGTCGAAGGCGCGACAGTGGCCGTCGGGCGAGGTCGCGCCGCCCTGCTGGTAGAGGTAGCCCGCCTTTTCGGGGAAGTGGATCGAGACGCCGCCCGCCAGCGCCATATCGCACTCGTAGTTGAGCAGACTCTGGCAGGCCTGATGCACCGCGACCAGCGATGTGGAAGATGCCGTCTGGATCGTGACGCTGGGGCCGCGCAGGTTGAGCTTGTAGGAAACCTCAGTCGTGAGGCTATCTTTGTCGTTGCCGATCGCGGCCTGCAAGCTGTCGACGGAGGCGACCATGTGGATGTGGGCGTAGAGGTTGTTGAGCAGGTAGGTGTTCATGCTCTCGCCGCCGTACACGCCGATCCGCCCCGCGTAGCGCTCGGAGTCGTATCCGGCGTGCTCCAGCGCCTCCCAGGCACACTCCAGAAACAGGCGGTGCTGCGGGTCCATCAGCTCGGCAACCTTGGGGCTGTGGCCGAAAAACGCCGCATCGAAGAACTCGGCGTTGCCGAGCGCGCCGCGCGCCTTGACGTAGTTCGGCAGATCGAGCAGCGCCGGATCGATGCCCTCGTCAAGCAACTCCTGGTCGCTGAAGAACGAGATCGACTCGACGCCCTGCTGAAGATTGCTCCAAAGCTCATCGACCGTGCCGGCACCCGGAAAGCGCCCCGCCATACCGACGATCGCGATGCCATCTATTGATTGCTGCGTTTCCGCGCTATCCATGCGGATCAACTCCTTATCGTCTTCGATCTATGCACTATTTCTTTTAGCTGTTGCTCAGCAGCCGCTTGCGCCGATCGCGAGTCTCGCGCTGTTTCCGGGCGCGCTCCTGAAATTCGTCGAGGACGACAGCCTGTGCCTGTCCGCTCGTGCTCAGGTGATTGGTCAGCGCGCTGATCGTCGGATACCTGAACAGATCGATCAGTGCCAGCTCGGCGAAGGACTCGCGCAGCTTGCTGTGGACCTGAACCAGCAGCAGCGAGTGGCCGCCCAGGTCGAAGAAGTTATCGTGGATGCCGACCGTGGGCAGGTTGAGCGCCTCCTGCCAGACCGCCGCGATCGTCCGCTCGACCTCGCTACGCGGCGCGACGTAGTCGGCGCTCAGCTCAGGCCGCAGCGCGTCGGGCACCGGCAGCGCGCCGCGATCGACCTTGCCGTTGGGCGTGAGCGGCAGCGCGTCGAGCACGACAAACGCCGCAGGCAGCATGTAGTCGGGCAATCGATCTTTCAGGTAGGTTCGGAGTTCCACGTTCCACGTTTCAGGTTCCGCGTTCCACGTTTCAGGTTCCGCGTGCCCAGTTCCTTTGTTCTTTGTTCCGGGTGCCCATGCCCAGAGGGCACCCGCGTCTTTGTTCTTTTGTTCCCTTGTTCCCTTGTTCCCTTGTTCTTGTACCACATAGCCTACCAGCCGTTTCTGCGGGTGCCCCCCTGCGGGCGGCGTATCCTCGCGCACGACGACCACCGCCTCGCGCACGGCGGGATGCTGCCCCAGCACGGCCTCGATCTCGCCCAGCTCGATGCGGAAGCCCCGAATCTTGACCTGATGGTCGATGCGGCCCAGGTACTCGATCTGGCCCTCCGGCAGCCAGCGCGCCAGGTCGCCCGTGCGATAAAGCCGCTCGCCCGCTGCGAACGGATGCGGCACGAAGCGCGCGGCGGTCAGATCGGGATGGTGCAGATAGCCGCGCGCAATCCCTGCTCCGCCGACGTACAGCTCGCCGGGCTGACCGACCGGCCTGGGCTGAAGCTGGCGATCCAGAATATAGACCTGCGTGTTGATCACCGGCCTGCCGATCGGGATGTTGCCGCTGGCATAGGCGCGATCCGGCTCAAGGTGGTAGAAGGTCGAGCAGATCGTCGTCTCGGTCAGGCCGTAGCCGTTGGCGATCGTGGTCGTCGTCAGCAGCCGATCGATCTCGCCCAGCGCCAGCGCCTCGCCGCCGCTGAGGATCAGCCGCAGCCGTGGCAGCGCGTCTTTTTGCGCGTTGAGCCGGGCCATCATCGCCGGGACGGTGCTGACGATCGAGACGTTGTGCCGCGCGATCAGCGTGAAGAGCAGCTCGAAGTCCAGCGCCTCGACGGTGTTGGGCAGCACCAGCGCGCCGCCGGTACACAGCGGCGGGAAGATCTCGCCGACGAAGCTCGCCGAGGCCAGCGATGTCAGCGGCAGCATGCGGTCGTCCGTGCCGGGCTGGTAGCTGCGCTCGAACGACGCGACCAGATTGGCGATGTTGTCGTGCTGGATCACCACGCCCTTGGGCCGTCCGGTCGAGCCTGAGGTGTAGATCACACAGGCGGCGTTGGTGGGCATCGTCAGATTGGCCGGATTCTGCACGGGCTTGTCGGCGATCGTCGGCCAGTCCGAGTCGAGGCACAGCACCCGTGCTGCCGTCGGCATGTCCTCCCGAAGCTGCGATTGGGTCAGCAGCAGCGTCGCTCCGGCATCGCGCAGGATATGCTCGATGCGCTCCTGGGGATAGGCCGGATCGATCGGCACATACGCGCCGCCCGCCTTGAGGACGCCGAGCACGCCGACCATCAGGTCCAGCGAGCGCTCGACGCACAGGCCGACCAGCGTCTCGCCCTGAGGGCACCCGCCGACGCCGAGGCCGCGCAGTGTGTGGGCCAGTTGGTTGGCGCGAGCGTTGAGCTCGCCGTAGCTCAGCACGTGCTCCTCGTAGATCACGGCTGTAGCGGCGGGCGTGCGCGCGGCCTGCGCCTCGAACAGGCTGTGGACGCACGCGGCGCGAATGTCACAGGCCGTGCCGTTCCATGTGTCGAGCAGCATCGCGCGCTCGTCAGCGCCAAGCAGCGGCAGATCGGCGATCGGCTGAGTCGGATCGGCGACGATCGCATCAAGCAGCGTCGTGAGATGAGTCGCCATGCGCTCGATCGTCGCGGCGTCGAAGAGATCGGCGTTGTACTCAAGCGATGCCGCCAGCCGGTCGTGGGCCTCGCCCATCGCCAGCGAGAGATCGAACTGGGCCACGCGCTGCTCCAGCGCCAGCGACTCGAACTCAAGCCCGCCGACGTTCATGCGCGATCCTGGCTCGCCCAGCGCAAACGCCGTCAGGCCCTCGTGGTCGCGGACATGCGCCTTCTGCCAGGCGAACATCACCTGGAAGAGCGGCGAGCGGCTCAGGTCGCGGATCGGCTGAAGGCGCTCGACCAGCGTCACAAATGGGTAGTCCTGGTGCTCGAAGGCGTCCAGGGTCGTTTGCCGCACCTGCGCGAGCAGCGATTGGAACGAGGGATTGCCCGCCAGCCGCGCGCGCAGCACGATCGGATTGACGAAGTAGCCGATCAGGCTCGCCAGCTCGGCTCGATTGCGTCCGGCGGTCGGCGAGCCGATCAAGATGTCGTCCTGGTCGGTGTAGCGGTAGAGCAGCACGCCAAACGCCGCCAGCAGCGTGGTGTAGAGCGTGGCGCGCTCCACCTCGGCCAGCGCTTTGATCCGCCGGGTGAGCGCCGCGCTGAGTGCGAACGCATGCATGCCGCCCCGGTAGGTCTGCACCGGCGGACGCGGTCGATCGGTCGGTAGGTTGAGCACCGTGGGCGCATCCGCTACCTGCTGCTGCCAGTAGCGCCACAGACGCTCGCCCGACGCTCCGGCCAGCATCCGCTGCTGCCAGTACACATAATCGGTGTAGCGCAGATGGAGCGGTGGCAGAAGCGCGCTCACTCCCTGCGTCTCCGCCGCGTAGAGCAGGCCAAGCTCCTCCGTCAGCACCGCCAGCGACCAGAGATCAGCGACGATGTGATGCACGACAAAGAGCAGCACGTGCTCCTGCTCCGAGCGGACAAAGATCCGCACCCGCGCCACAGGGCCGCGCGCCAGGTCGAACGGACGATGCGACTCGACGAGCAGGCGCTCTTCCAGCATGGCCTCGCTCCAGCCTGCGGCATCCTCGACCGTGAAGCTGACCGGCTGCTCGTGGATGTGCGGGAGCGGCTCGCCGCGCGGCGCGCTGAAGGTTGCGCGCAGCATCGGATGACGATCGCAGAGCTGCTGGAAGGCTCGCTCCAGCGCCGCGAGATCGATCTGGCCGCGAATCCGCGCCGCGCTGGGAATGTTATACGCGGCGCTGTCGGGCGCTAATTGGTGCAGCAGCCACAGGGCGCGCTGGCCCGGTGAGAGCCGCTGCTCCTCGGTGTTGGGCACGAGAGCCAGTGCCGTCTCGCCGGGTGTGCCAAGCTCGCGCGCGATCTCATCGGCCAGATCCACAGGCGACGCCCCCTGGAGGAAGCTGGTCATCGAGACGATGACGCCCAGGCTGGCCTCGATCGTATGTTGCAGCTCGACCGCGCCCAGCGAGTCGAGGCCAAGCGCGCTGATCGGCTGCTGCGGCTGTACCTGCGCCGGATCGATCCGCAGCACGCGCGCGACCTGCGATTGGAGGTAGGCGACGAGCCGGGCCTGACGCCGATCGTCGGGCAGCGCAGCCAGAGTCTCGCGGTCGAGATCGTCGGCGGGAGCCGCGACCACGGCGGTTTCGTCGAGGATGCTGCTGGCGATCACGTCCAGTGTGTCGCTCAAGAAGCCTTCTTTGCAGGCGTGGCGCTGGATCTTGCCGCTCGACGTTTTGGGCAGGCTGCCGGTCTTGAGCAGCACCAGCGCGTGGATCTGTACCTCGTGCTGCTCGGCGACCGCCTGGCGCACCGCTGCGGCGACCTCGTCGATGCTTGCCCGCCGGTGCTGGCGCTCGACCTCCTGCACGACAACCAGGCGCTCTTCGTCGTCGATGTCGATCGCAAAGGCCGCACCGCAGCCGGGACGCAGCGCCGGGTGGCTCTGCTCGATGGTCAGCTCGATGTCCTGCGGGTAGTGATTGCGGCCCCGAATAATGATCAGATCTTTGAGCCGTCCGGTGACGAAGAGCTCGCCGTTGTGGAGAAAGCCCAGGTCGCCGGTGCGCAGAAACGGGCCGTCGCCGCTGCCCACGATTCGCGCGCCAAACGTCTGCGCGGTCGTCTCCGGACGATCCCAGTAGCCCTGCGCGACGCTCGGCCCCGCTACCCAGATCTCGCCGACCTCGTCGGACGCGCTGCGCTCGCACGTGTGCGGATTGACGATCGCGATCTGCTGGTCGATCAGGCTTTGCCCGCAGCCGACCAGCGGACGCGCCTCGGCCTCGTGGGCGGGGGCGATGACCTCATGGCGCTCAAGGGCTGTGCTGGCAAACGCTCGCACGATCGGCGCTGCGGGCATAGCGCCGCCGGAGACGATCAGCGTGGCCTCGGCCAGGCCGTAGCAGGGGTAGAAGACCTCACGCCGGAAGCCAGCAGGCGCGAACGCCGCCGTAAAGCGCTCCAACGTATCCGGGCGGATCGGCTCCGCGCCGTTGAGCGCCACCTGCCAGCTACGCAGATCGAGCGTCGCGCGCTGCTCCGGCGTGATCTTGCGCGCGCACAGATCGTATGCGAAGTTCGGCCCGGCGCTGATGGTGCCGCGATAGCGCGAGATCGCCTCCAGCCAGCGCATTGGACGCTGCAAGAAGGCCAGCGGCGACATGAGGGTGACGGGAAATCCGGCGTAGAGCGGCTGCAAAATCCCGCCGATCAAGCCCATGTCGTGGTACGGCGGCAGCCAGATCACGCCCTGGCTGTCGGCGCTGGACTGGATGCCATGCTGGATCAGCTTGGAGTTGTGCAGCAGGTTGCCGTGGGTCAGCATCACGCCCTTGGGCGTGGCCGTCGAGCCGGAGGTGTATTGCAAAAAGGCCAGCGCCGCGCCGTCGATGGCGGGCATGCGCCACTCGTCCGCGTGCTCGACCGCGAGATCGTCAGTCGGTAGCCAATGCACGCGCTGCATGATCGGATCGTGGGCGGCCAGCGCCTCGCCAATCGGCAGGATCGCCCGTGTGGTCAGCGCGACGAGCGGCTGCGCATCCTGAACGATCGCGCGGAGCCGTCGCGGCAGCGTGCGATCCATCCGCGCCGACTGTGGCGGATACGCCGGAACGGCAATCGCTCCGGCGTACAGGCAGCCGAAAAACGCCGCGATATACTCGATGCCCGGCGCGTAAAGCAATAACACGCGCTGTCCGGTCACGTTCGGCGGGAGCAGCGTGCTGATCGCGCGAGCCTGTCGATCCAGCTCGGCATAGGTGATCTCAACCGTATCGGCCTCTCCATCCAGCAAAAAGCGGTAGGCGAGCTGGTTGGGCTGGTGGTGTGCGCGCCAGTGGAGAAGCTCGACAAGGGTGTTGAGAGCGATCGAGGGGTCAGGGGCTAACGTGCTCATCTTGTTGCTTTCGGTGGGCAGATGCCACAACTACTGGCGAGCCACAAAGGCTACCGGTGTGCGCAGTAGTCATCGTTGGCCTATCTTGGTTCGGCAAGCTTGCGGGCGAGGCAGCGTGTTCTCCCCTAGGCGCTGCTTGGTCGTATGAGAACCTCAGGATCGAGGCGAGACGCGGTAGTCTTAGACCTGTCGTAGAGTGAGCTGAAGCTCGCCGCTATCCCTTCGGGATCATGTGGGCGTGCGGCGAAAATTAAAATTGTTGAACTTTTTAGCAACAGCTTTGAAAATTATAAGCGGGTAGCAAGCATCCGTCAACAGGTTAAGGTCCCTTTACAAGTTATCACCCTGGCTATATCCTGTCCGCCCAAGCAGCATGGCATCTGCGCTCTGCTCATTGGCATGTCGCGCGACTGGTCCAATGTCCCTGGCGTTTGACGTGAGGCTGATCTATGATGGAATGATTGGTCCTGTCTGTACAATAAATGCGAGTCGTGTATGTATCTTCCTGCTTCGTTTGAGGTTCAAGATCCCGCCAAGCTGAGAGCCGTCATGCGTGCGTTTAGCTTCGCGACGCTGATCTCGGTAGTCGATGGCGTGCCGTTCGCCAGCCACCTGCCGCTGCTCCTGCGCGAATCGCCCGCGAGTCCGCATGGAGTGCTGGTCGGTCATCTGGCGCGGGCCAACCCGCACTGGCGGCATTTCCTGCCTGATCGGGAGGCGCTGGTGATCTTCCAGGGGCCGCACAGCTACATCTCGCCCTCCTGGTACGCAGCCTCGCCCGCCGTGCCCACCTGGAACTACGTGACGGTTCATGCCTACGGCACGCCGCAGATCCGCGATGATGCCGCATGGCTGTCGGCGCAGCTTCAGGAGTTGATCCAGACCTATGAGGCCGATCTGCCCACGCCGTGGCCGGGCCTGCTGCCGGATGCGTACAGGCAGCAATTGATGAAGGCGATCGTCGGGTTCGAGCTGCCGATCGCACGGCTGGAGGGCAAGTTCAAGCTGGGCCAGAATCGCTCGCCAGCCGATCAGCAGGGTGTCTACGCGGCGCTGCGGCAGAGCGCCAGTCCCGACGCTCGCGCTCTGGCGCGGTTTATGCCCGGTGAGTGCGCGCTCGATCTGCCGGTCGAGGTATAGGCAATTTCGGTGAGGCAGCGCCGGGTGTGGAGGTGTACATGGAGCAAGACGCAGCGCAGCGTAACCTGAGCATACGACGAGCAGCCGCAGCGGATGTGGCCGAGATCGTGCGGCTGCTGGCCGATGATCCGCTGGGCAGCCAGCGCGAAGCCTACCGCCAGCCCCTACCACAAGCCTACTACGACGCCTTTCGCGAGATCGATGCCGACGCGCACCAGGAGTTGGTGGTAGCCGAGCGTGACGGCGCGGTGATTGGCACGCTGCAACTGACCTTTATTCCTGGCCTGTCGTTTCAGGGCGGCAAGCGAGCGCTGATTGAGGCGGTGCGCGTCGATCGGCGGTATCGCAACCAGCAGATCGGAGAGCGGCTCCTGCGCTGGGCGATTACGCGGGCGCGCGAGGAAGGATGCTGCCTGGTGCAGTTGACGACGAATGCCAGCCGCGCGGATGCTCACCGCTTTTACGAGCGCCTGGGCTTCGTCGCTTCGCATGTGGGCATGAAGCTCGATCTTCGGTAGGAAAATTTTTGTGACACTACATGTCACAAGCATGGTCTATCCTGCAAGCAACAACCGATCTTGAAGGAGCAAGACCATGACCCTGATCGCACCTACCACACCCAAAACAACCGTACCTGCTCATCTGCCAGCCGATCAAGCAGCCCTGGCACGCGCCTGGATCGCCCGCTGCGAAGCTGGGGATTTCAGCCCCTCGATCGTCGGCGTGGGCACCGTCCGCGTCTTCGGGCAGGCCGGGGATGCGCCCGTCACGTTTCCGCGCATCAGCAGCCTGGAAGCGCTTGATACCCTCGCTCCCGATGAGCGGTGGGCGGCAACCTACGCCCGCAGCGTGGTCGAGGTGCATACCGGGCACCGCCGCCCCGTGTTTGCCGTAAAGCCGGGCCAGGCAACTAGCGGCACGCTCGTCACGATCCTCGATCTTACCAGCGACACCGACTACCTGATCCTCTCGCCGATTCAGGGCGGCTAATCCAGATACAACAGACTACCAATAAAGAGCACTAGCGCGACGACTAGAGGAGTTTCGAGCATGAGCCGGAGTTTGGAACGTGGCGATTATCGCCTGATCATGGCGATCGAGAGCGCATCCCAGGCGAGCCAGTGGTATCGCATCTGCGCCGATACGCGGACAGGAAGCCTCTCCTGTGATTGTGTCGCCTGGATCAAGCAGCGCGCCGCCCCCGCCGACCGATCCTGTAAACATACACGTCTGGCAGCGCAACTCATGGACCATCCTGCCGCGCCGACGCAGATGCTTCGCCAGTCGCCCACAGCCGCCGCGCATCCGCTGATTCAAGCCACACAGCAGCAATGGCCCGGATTGATCGGATCGTGGGGCATAGAGGAGCGCGACGCACGGATCGGCACAGAGCGGTACCGCTTTGTCTTAATCCAGCTCGCGACACCTACCGGCTATGCCGCGTCGGGCGTGGTGGCCTTCGCTCAGCGCCATACAGCGCCGCAGGCCGATATGCAAGCTGCGGTGGCCGGTTGGGCGGGCTATGCGATTGCGGGCGAGATCGCGCGACAGGCCGGTTTTCCGCTCGTGGGACAGCCGCCGCAGCACTTTCGAGTGCCGGAGCGCCAGCGCCGCGCGGATACAACAGCGTCGCAGATCGGCATTCGTGACATTCTCCGCGTGGGCAATACCGTCGATCTTGGCGATGGGCTGCGGCCTCATGAGCGCGCCGAGCAGACGCTACGCCTGTTCCTGGGCGATCTGTATCTTCAGCTCGAACAGCAGGGCTACCTCGACGTATCCAGCCAGCTCGATCCCAGGCAGCAGCGAGTCTACCGGCTGCGGCGCGATCCGGGCAAGCGTGTGGAGCGCCGGATTCGCGTCTTCGAGCGCGGTCGGTATGTGCGCGATTATTGCGTGGTAAGGGCAGCGCACGTACCCGAAGCCGATCATTTTCTGACTGTGTTTCTCCGCCTCCTGAGCGATGAGCAGGGCATCCTGTCGGTAGTCAAGGGCTACAATATCTTCCCGCCGTACAGCGACAGCAAGACGCGCGAGACGACGCCAGCCGTGTGGCGTGCAGCCGGCTGCGAGCAGCATGATCCTAGGGTACACGAGTCAAGCACGCCACCTGACGGGACCACATCGGAGCAGGATGTGCAGGGTTCGGGTCCGATGCACCCGGTCGGGCGTCTCTTATCGCGCACCATGCGCTTGTTCCATCTCACCTCGTAGCGCCAGGATACAGCCGCGCTCTTCATGAAAGCTCTGGAGGATGCCATACAAGCCGTCACGCGATCTGTTCGCATCTCGAACAAGACGCTCTGGGCCGGGCGTATCATGAGCGTACTACCTGTGCTGTTCATGCTCTTCAGCGGCCGCATAAAATTGATCAAGCCGACGGACGAACGCTGTGTATCGACAGGTGTGGGTGCATCTGCTACTATGTCATATATAGCGTTCCGTCGCGGCGCGCGTTTCCGGGCGGTTTGAAATCGACTGATGGAGGAGGAGGATGCAGGTCTTGATGCAGAAGCTACGGCGGCAAAAGCAATCAGCTTCCTTCAACCCAGCCAGGTTGACCACACCAGCGCCTTTGCTGAAGCACCGCGCTCACTCGCCGGTAGACGCGCATCAGTCGCTCAGCGCTCATGCAGCACTGTTCGGTCACGACTTCGGCCGCACACTCGTGTATCCGCAAGCGTCGCACACGATTCAGACGAAGCGTACAGTCAATACGCCCGGTGATCGCTACGAGCAGGAAGCAGATTCGGTCGCCGACCGCGTGATGCGGACCGAGTCACGTGCTCCGGGTGCATCGGCTCATGGGCACGTCGAGGGGCACGGCGTACATAGGCAGCTACAGCCTTACCAGGCCCAGAGCCCTGGCGCTATGGCCGCACCGCCGATTGTGGACGAGGTGATCGCCTCGCACGGACAGCCGCTCGATGCGGCGACACGCGGGTTTATGGAAGCGCGCTTCGGCCATGACTTTGGCGGGGTGCGCGTGCATGCGGACGCTAAGGCAAATGAGTCGGCGCGGCAGATCGCTGCGCTTGCCTATACATCCGGCCCAAACATTGTCTTTGCTTCCAATCGCTATGACCCGGTCACGGCGGCGGGACGGCGGCTGCTGGCCCACGAGCTTGCCCATGTTGTCCAGCAGACGAGCGGCGGGCCTGCCTCCGGCGTGAGTCGGGCGATTCAACGCCAGCCGGACCCGGCTGCTGGGACCGGCCCGCTTCAACTTCCGCCTGTCGGATCTGTTGATCTGCGCGAAAATGCCTCGCCGTTGTTGGCGAGCGCCCTGGGATCGACGACAGTGGATCGCTTCGGTATGGGAAGCGCCGCGATCCCCAAGGCTGGTGAAGACTCCCTGCGCTATGCCGCCCGGCAAATCCTGTTTTTCATCCGCAAGTATCCCCGATCGACGGTCCACATCGCCGGTCATACCGACCGGGTGGGCACGGATGAGCGCAATCTTGACCTGGGCCAGCAGCGCGCGGATGCGGTTATGGCCTTCTTGCAGCAAGAGGGTGTCCCGCCTGAGATCATGAGCACCGAGAGTAAGGGCGAGAGCGAGCCGGTTGTGCCGACGAAAAACGATCAGCCCGAACCCCGCAACCGGCGCGTAAATGTCTTCTTCCGCGTGGAAAAAAGCACCCTCTCGCTTGGCCTCGATCCTTCGCTCAAGCCGCCATCGCCGCCGCAGGCGCCGCCCACAACCGTGCCGGTCCCAACGATACCGAAGCTGCCGCTCGACTTTGGTCTGGGGAAGCCAAGGATTCCGTATCGTGATCCGGCAGAAACCGAGATGTGGAAGCGGTATGAGGAGGATCGGCGAAAGATTGAGGAATTCGACCGCACGCATCCCAGGGAGACAAAGAGCCTGGGCCAGGCGGTTATCGATCTGGTGATGAAAGATGTGGTAAAGCCGATCCTCAAAGAGCTGCCGCTGCCCGAAGGCCTCCGCAAGAAAGCCGAAGAGGGTATTCGTAAGGGTCTGGAGGCCGGGAGCGAGAAAGCGTGCGAGGCCGCGATCGATCAGCTGAATGTCGGAAGCAGTGAGAAGGACGCGCTCAAGGCTGCCTGCAAGGCGGCGCTTAAGCAAAAGCCTGGCGGGAAGCCGTAGGGAACGAATAAAGCACTGAGAACCGGAACCAGGGGAAGAACTCCAAATTCAGGTCGTCAATGTAGTAAAGGCCCCATTATATTACATTGATAATCCGTGCTGCTTGCCTGCGTCATGTTTGTCGTCGCCGTGCTGATCCTGCTCATCACCTCGACCGTCTTCGACTCGTCGCTTGGGCAGTTGTCGCTGACCGCTCAGCGCTGGATTGGACGTGCGACGCTGGTGCTGCCGTCGGTCATCGGCGCGATCCTGGCGCTGCTGGGCCTGACCCAGGGGTGAACCCGTCACGCTTCCGTCAAACGCCACGCTAGCGCACGCTGATCCAGAATCGGCGCTAGAACACACCACCGATTGCCAGCCCGATGCCGACGATCAGCAGGTACGCCAGCAGGCCGCCGCCGACAATAGCCGCGCGCAGCCAGCCCGCGATCTTCGCGCCGCCGAAGGCATGGTAGGCGATCACGCCAAGGAATGGGACCAGCAGAATGATCGCTACCCAGGCCAGCGCCCGACCACGCCCGATCGTCTCCTGGCGGGCAAGATCCCAGAATGCGAGCGAAACCCAGGCCGCCAGCAGGATGAACGGCAGCACATAGCCGTACAGGCCGAAGAGAAGCTGCCAGAAGCCGGGCTGTGTAACGGTAAGACCTGCCACGACGACCTCCTGTGGCTGCGTTGAAGCGAGCTCCTGAGCTGCTGCGGGCGGTTCGAGCGATGCAAGGTTGCGCAGATCGACCTCGTCATAGCTTGCGAAGACCTGATGCGCCGGACGAACCGGCGCGTCGGCACCGCCCGGCAGCGGTGGCTGCGGCGGCGGCACCGGCTGGCGCTGCACCTCGTTATGCGGATAGTCGCCGCGCTTTGCCTGCGCGACGAAGCCGAGCGTCTCGGTGGTTGTCGAGAGATCGCCGCCAAGCGGAAGTCGCAGGTCGGCGCAGCCGTGGAGCAGCTCAAGGCCCGGCGGCATCGTCTGCCGGGCCTGGTTGCCGGAGAAGCAATTACCGCTACCCGCAGGACCGGCCAGCGCGAGGTCAGCCCTCCCCGATCCCCGGATGATGTTATCCTCGACGCGATTATCGCTTGCAAACCAGAGATTCCGGTCGATGTTGGGCGCGACCATCACGCCGTGCCTGGCGTGATCGACAATCACATTGCGGGCGACGACATTACCAACACCACCGGCCAGCACGATACCGTTGCCGAGCGCCGGATACTGGAGCGGATGAGTCGGCGCGGCGATGTTGTTGTTGTTCTCGATCAGATTGGCGACGATCGTCGTCTCGCGCTCCGGCGGGTTAAGCTCGGTATCGAGCGAGTTGGGCACGATCCCGGCCATATTGTTGCGCCAGATCGAGCGGACAATATACAGATCGCCGCCCGCGTTGGTGCCGGAGTAGCCCAGGGCGTTATGCTCGGCGATCACATCGTTGATGACCGCTTTGCAGGGATAGCACTGGCCGATGTAGAAGCCCGAATCGGGCGATCCCGATGCGTAGGAGTGATCGAACACGCCATCCACCGAGTCGAAGGCGTACACGCCATAATCGCCGTTGTTGTAGGCCGTCAGGTACGAGCCGCGATAGCCGGTGACACCCGTCCAGTAGAAACCGTTCAAGAGATAGTTTCGCGCGGTGATATTTTCAACGGCTACGCCATCGGCTGCCAGCACCTCAATGCCGTTGACGCGCTGGAACTCGCCATCAAGAATAACCAGGTTGCGATCGGTGCCACGGATGACCAGCGAGGGCGTTGTCACCGTCACCTGCTCGTGGTAGATACCGGGGCCGATCAGGATCAGATCCCCGGGCACTGCCGCATCAATAGCGTCCTGAATGGCAGGATACTGCTCCGGCACGCGGCGCACACCGCCGCTGGCGGCCTGCCGAGGCGTCGCGCGCTCGTCAGTCTCAAGCGTCTCGCCGATCGCATCGCCGACGATCAGCACCCCAACCATACCGCGCCGCCCGTCGGCTGTTGCATGGAACGAGCAGTAGAATGGATAGCGCCCCGCCCGATCAAACGTGATCCGGGTAGCCGCGCCGGGCGGCATTGCCACGCTGCCGAAGCTAGCGGCGGTAGACCACGAGCTGTCGACGGCGTAGACATTGTGCGGATTGCGCCCCTCGTTCTCGATCTGGAGCGTTCCTCCGACCGGCACGCGCACCACCTGGGGGCCAAAGGTGTTATCTTTCATCGCGAGGCGAATATCCGCCTCATCCAGCGCGCCGCAGGCGGCGAGGATTATCAGCGCCCCAAGCGCTCCGATCACAAGCGCCGCAGCCCGCAGAGGCGGCGTGAGAGCACAGAGGACCGTATGAGTCCATCGGGTAGTTCGACCGATCATCATGAGCATAGTTTACTCACACGCACAAGTAATATGTCAACTTGGATGACGATGATCGCGGCGGCGATCCTCAACCGTTGAGGATCGCCGCGGTTCTGCCCATGCAGCATAGCATACGTGTCAATTGGGATGCCCTCACCCACGCCCCCTTCCCCGAACGTCGGCAGGCTGCTCCACCCAGAGGTACCCAGGTTGCGATAAGAGCGGGGGCGCAAGAAAGAAAGGAGTGGATGGGGGACTCCCTGTTTGTTCTTTGTTCCGTTGTTCTTCCGTTACTACTCGCCTGCCGCCAGCGCCGTGTCGATGCCTTCACCACCGGCCTCCGTGCCAGCCTGAAGCTCGCCACCGGCCTCGTCCGCCTGCTCCTGCGGCGGCGGCTCCTGCATCATGATCCCCGCGCCGATACCGGCTGCGACGCCGGCTGCCGTCAGCAGCACAAGCGACGTCGGCACCTCGACGCCGAAGGCTTCGTCGAGCGAGTAGCTTCCTGGTCCGGTCAGACCGAGCGCGCTCGCAGTGGCCAGATACATCAGCGGCAGCTCCGCTCCACCGCTCGTCGCCCAGATCGGCTTGCCTGTGTGGACTGTCGTCCAGGCCATGATCATCGGGCCAAACATCGAGATCGGCCCCAGAGGATGCAAAAAGCCCAGCGCCGTCAGCATGCCGCTGCCGAACTCGGCTCCGCCTGCCATCATCGCCCAGTTCTTGCCCGGCTTCAGTCCGATCGATTCGAGCCAGCCGCCGGTGCCTTCCAGCCCGTAGCCGCCGAACGCGCCAAAGAGCTTCTGAGCGCCGTGCCCGGCCATGAGTCCGCCCGCCGTTAGCCGAAGCGCCAGCAGCCCCAGGTCCCTGGTCGAAGTGTTAGATCGTCTCCACATGTGATTTCCTCCATGCGATCACCTACCGTCCGATGAGAGCCTACCAACTCTCATACCAGGAAATCGCCGGGAGCGAATGAATCACAGCAATGAATCACAGCGCCGATCCGTTCCGTTTCTGGCAATCGTCAATTATGTCAATCTAGGGCTACTCGACCGCCGTCAGCGGGGCGAGCACCTGTCGCAGCCGCCGCGCTTGATCGGCGCGCACCGTGACCGCCTGCACGCAGGTTCGCGCGCGGATCGCCCGCTCGCGATCTCCGTTAAGCGTGGTGTGCCCGAAGTGGCTGCCGGGTCCAAGCGTCTGGCGAATCGTCTCGCCTGCATTGCACCGATCGAGCACCTCGACCTCGCCCTCCATAATCAGGTAGATGTACCGCCCGCGCTGGCCCTGCTCGACGATGATCTCGCCCGGCTGAAAGACATGGTGGCAGATCTCGTAGTCGTCGGCGTCGGCCACGCTGGCCTCGACCGCGTTGCGCCCGAAGAGCCAGCTCATCAGCCAGTCGAGCAGCAGCCGCACCCGCCGCTCGCCGCTCGGCACATACATCAGCAGCAGCACCCGCCCGATCACCCAGGCCAGCCTGCCCTTCATCTGGAAGCCTTTGACCTCCGCTACGGCATGGCGGCGCCCGATCGCCACGCCCTGACCAAACGCGACGTAGTGAAACGGCTGTGGCACCTGCCCGCCGACGACGCGCAGCAGATTCTTGCCGATCTGCTTGCCGTGCTCCAGCGCGTACACCGCGACCGGCGGGCAAATGCCGCCGTGTGGATGCGGCACGGCGGCACAGTCACCACCGGCCCACACGTTGGGCTGCCCGGCAACCCGCAGATCCGCATCGACCCGAACCTTTCCACTCGCGGCGCGATCGAGCGGCAACTGCTCGATCAGGCTGGCTGGCCGGGTGCCAACCGCGCTGATGATCGTCCGCGCCGGGATGCGCTGCCCATTCGACAGCCCAACCTCGCCGGGCGTCGTCCAGACGACTCGTGTCTCCGTCAGCACCTCCACGCCGAGACGCCGCAAATGCTCAGTCGCGTAGGCCACCAGCCGGGGAAACGCCCTGCGCTGGCTGGTATCACCGCTCGTGCCAGCCAGCTCCGGCAAAATCGCCGTGTCGGGGTGGACCAGCACAACGCGCCAGGCATTGCCCGCAAGCTGCGGATAGTCGCGTCGGATCAGTTTGCGCAGATACTCGCAGAGATTAGCGGCGACCTCAGTCCCGGCATAGCCGCCACCGGCGACAAAAAAGGTCAGCAGCCGCCGCCGCTCGATCGGGTCCGGCTCGATCTGCGCCAGCTCAAGCATCGTCAGAATATGATTGCGTAGTTGAAAACAGTCGTCGTACGTCTTCAGCCGAAAGGCGTGCTCGGCCAGGCCCGGATAGGCCGTCAGATTATCGCGCGAGCCAAGGCCAAGCACCAGATGATCGTAATCCAGCTCGTAGACTCGCCCATCGAGCTTGCGGCTGGTCGTCACCCGTCGGCGCTCAAGGTCGATCGCCTCGATCTCGGCGACATGCAGGCGCGCAGGCTTGAGCACCCGCCGCGCGGGGCTGAGGATCTGGTCGGGGCCGATGCGTCCCGTGACCAGATCGGGCACGAAGCCGTGGAAGACATGATAGTTTTCGCGGCTGACCACCGTGACCTCGATCTCGCCGCGCCGGATCGCCTGGCGCAGGCTGCGGATCAGGCCGATCGCAACATAGCCGCCGCCGAGCATCAGCACGCGCACCGGACGGCTCATAGATGCGGCTCCTGGGCAATAGACAGGCCTTTGCTGGCCCACGCATCGCGCAGGTCGGTCGGGATCGCAAACGCGCCACGCTCATACTCGGCCACACGGATCGCCTCACGCTGTAAGAGCGCAATGCCTACCCGATCGACGACCGTGGCAGCAGTGCCCGTCGCGCGGTCGAGATGATCCAGAATCGCTCCCGCACTCTTGACGTGCTTGACGACGATCTCCCACGAGCTGCGCGGAATATCCAGCCAGTCGGCGATCTCGTCGCCGATCGTCTTGCGGATCAGCGCGGGTACGATGCCGTCGAAGGTTGTGCCAGGGATCAGATCGGCGTGCATCTGCAACAGCGCCCGCGTCATCTGCACACCCTCAGGCGACGGTCCGTGCTGGCGCTGCGCGATCTTGAGCGACAGCGCGTGCGCGTCTTCGCAGCACGTAGGCATTACCGTCGGGTCGATCCCCAGGATGCTGCCGATCACGCGCCAGGCATACAGATAATCCTCGGCCTGCTCGTCGGTCACGTGGGTACCAAGCTCACGCAGCCCCCAGATGATCCCGTACGAAAAGACCATCAGCGTACCCAGCAGGTCCTCCTGATTGATCGGAACACCCAGCGTGGCCTCGTCCCATCGTCCGGTTTGCCGGATCAGGTAGCGCACCGCTGCGTGCATCAGCCGTACCTTGAGCGTGGTCAGCAGGCCGCGACCCTGCTCGAAGAGGCCGCCGGGCGTGAGCGCCGACAACACGAACTGGCCGGTTTCGGCGATGCGATGATAAGGATTCTGGCCCATGCGATAGGTAAAGGTCATCACCTTAACACCTTTGTGCGCCGCGTAGCAGCCGACCAGGCCGCTGGTGCTGAGGAGCAGCGTGATCGCCATGCCGTGCTCGACAAAGAATGTCGCGGCGCGATCGATCCGCGCGCGATCGACCCAGGCAGGAAGCTGCGCCATATCGCGCAGCCACAACTCGATGTTATCGGGTAGCTCCGCCGGGATGGGCTGGGCGTTGTGAATCAGGTGACGAAGCAGGTGGTTGACGGTTTCGATCTGACCGTCGCGAGCAAGCTCGGCAACGATCCGATCGGGATCGGGGTCGCCGACGAATCGCAGCCGATCGAGGAGGGTATTCGTGTAGTGCATGGTGGTTGTATGCTCCAGTGGCCGATGGCACGGGGATTAATTGTGTGCTGATTATAGCATGTCCGCGTGCCCATGAAAGAGATTCAGCCTGGATCTTGCCATCTCGTCATCGCCCAACGGTCTTGTTCGTGTCTGGCCTGACGGGCGCTGCCGATCTCACCTGGGCGGATCTCGTGTGCCGATTGCGGTACACTGTCATAGTAATCAGCTTGGGATCGACCGGCGGGTGGTTCCCACATGAGGCAGCGTATCGTGAATCAACTTCCACAGCGGGATCACACCGATCCGCACATATACGACCTGGCGATCATCGGAGCGGGGCCGATCGGCCTGGAGCTGGCGGTGTGCTGCAAGCGCGCGGGCATCGACTACATCCAGCTCGACGCGCGGCAGATTGGCTACACGCTGACGTGGTGGCCGCGCAATACCCACTTTTTCAGCACCACGGAGCGCCTCGCGCTGGCGGGCGTGCCGATCCAGAACAATCATCAGCAGCGCATCACCGGCGAGGAATACCTGGCCTATCTGCGCGGTATCGTCGAGCAGTTCGATCTCCAGATTAACACCTACGAGCCGGTAACGTCGCTTGAGCGCGCTTCGGACGAGTTTGTGCTGACGACGCAGCCGTTGACCGGCGAGCGGTGCTACCGTAGCAGGCGCGTCGTGCTTGCCATCGGCGATATGCACGGGCCGAACCGGCTGCATCTTCCGGGCGAGCACCTGCCGCATGTCTCGTACTACTTCCGTGATCCTCATGACTATTTTCGTAGAAAATTACTGATTATCGGTGGTAAAAACTCAGCGGTAGAGGCCGCGCTGCGCTGCTGGCGGGCGGGGGCTCAGGTAACGCTGAGCTATCGCCGCGCCCAGTTCGACGAGCAGCGCGTTAAGCACTGGCTGCTGCCGGACCTGATGGCGCAGATCGAGGCGGGAACGATCGGCTTCCTGCCTGAGACGATACCGGTCGAGATCACAGCGACCCATGTCGTGCTGGCTTCCACGGCAAGCCGCGATGCGAGCGACGAGCCGATCCTGCACCCCACCGACTTTGTTCTGCTCAACACAGGCTTTCGCGGCGAGCAGCATCTGCTGGAGATGATCGGCGTCGAGATTCGGGGAGAAAACCGCGTGCCCGTCTTCGACCCGGCGACGATGGAGACAAACATACCTGGCCTGTTCCTGGCTGGCACCGTCGCGGCGGGGATACAGCAGCGCTACACGCTCTTTATCGAGAATAGTCACGAGCATGTCGGCAAGATCATCACGACGATCACCGGCCGCTGGCCGGAGCGGCTGGGCTCGATCCCATCGCGCAACTACGATCTGGCGTTCGAGCGGATCGAATCCAACTGATCATGCAGCATCGCTCCTGCCATCGTAGCGGAATCTGCACGCTGGAGTGCGGCTTCTTTCCTCGTTGCGCTGCTGGCGGCGGACACAATAGAGCCAGATGGAGCTATATTTGGTGCCGCGATGAAGCTACGAAGCGAACACACGACCTTCCCGGCGCGTTCCGCCGCGACCGATTACATGCGTGAGATCGTTCGGCGGAGTGTGACGGCGCTGCTGATGGTGCCGCTGGCTGTGGGCCTGATCTACGCTGGCGGCTGGCTGATGGGCGCTGCGGTCGCGCTGCTGGCGGCGGGCGGCACCTATGAGTTCTACCGGCTGGCCGCGCAGCGCGGTATTCACGCAATTGCCGCGCCGGGCTACGCCGCGTCTGCGGGCTTCGTGCTGCTTGCCACCGCCTACCCGGCGCTGGCTACGGTCGCGCCCTGGCTCTGGCTGCTCTCGATCGCCCTGGTGTTCGTGGCCGCTGCAGCCACGGCCTGGGCACGCACCGCCGATCAGCAGCCCTTCGCCACGATCGGCGTGACGGTTGTCGGCGCGCTGTGGACCGGCGGGAGTCTGGCCTTTTTGCCGCTGCTGCGTCACCTGAGCGCAGATCCCGCGTTTGGCGCGCTTCGGCAGGAAGCACTGGCCGGATTTGCGCTGGCGCTCTTCCCGCTGGCGCTGACCTGGACCAGCGACAGCGCGGCCTATTTCATCGGCCACACCTGGGGGCGGCACAAGCTGCTGCCCCGCGTCAGCCCCGGCAAGAGCTGGGAAGGCGCGATTGGGGGCCTCGTCGCCGCCATGCTGGTCGGCGTGGCCTACGCGCTGATCATCTTTCAACGATGGCTTGAGCTGCCGATCAACGGACTCGTAGGCGCACTCTGCGGCGCGATCGTCGCGATCGTCGGCCCACCCGGCGATCTGGCGAAGTCGGCGCTGAAGCGCGAGGCCGGAGTCAAAGACGCAGGCCAGATCTTTCCGGGCCACGGCGGCATCATCGACCGCTTTGACGCGCTGTTCTTCGTCCTTCCGGTGATCTACGGTGTGCTCCGCCTGGTGCTGGAGCCGACGCTTCCGGGCGGCGGATAGGCGTAGCGCGCCGCGAGGCCGGGGCGATTGGGAGAGTCCTCCAAAACATTCCCCAGCCAGTTCTCTGATTCCACCCTGTGACGCGCGTGTACACTACCAGGCGATCAGCGGCAGACGGGCACGCGGCGTCAGCGTGGGCGTCGATTCGCGCTCGAACGCTCCAATGTCGCAGCGAGCGCCCTGGGGACGGCTGACACCGCGCTGAGGCGTGACGATGTACATCTCTAGCATGAGTCAGTCTGCTCCTACGTAGGCAAGATCGACACGCGCGCGCCTGGGCACCGCGAAATCAGCGCGAAGTTGCGTAATTTTACCGTTGTGTTCCACCCCGCGATTTTGTAGATTGAGGTATAGAAAGAGTAAAACCGTCGCTCTACCCGGCTCTCGCCCCCAGGAGTCGGCAGCTTCACCGTCAACCACAATCCAGAGCAGCGGTGACAGCAGAGCGCAGAGGCGTGCGTAGCCACTGAAGGGGAGGAACTATGATTGCCCGCAGGATACCCGCGTTCGGGCTGGCACTCATTGCCGCAGGATTCGTGCTGGCCCTATGCGCCAGCCTGGTGCAGGCCCACGGCTCGATGCAGACGCCGATCAGCCGATCCTACAACTGCTTTCTGGAAGGCCCTGAGCATCCAATCTCCGCCGCATGCCAGGCGGCGGTTGCGGTCGGCGGAACGCAGGCGCTGTACGACTGGAACGAGATCAACCTGGCGAACGCCAACGGTCAACATCGCTCACTGATCCCGGATGGTAAGCTGTGCAGCGCCGGGCGGGATAAGTACAAAGGCTTCGATCTGGCGCGATCCGACTGGAAGGCGCAGACGCTGCCCACGAGCGGCAGCTTCACATTCCGCTACCGCGCGACCGCACCGCATCGGGGCTACTTCCAGCTCTATGTCACCCGAAGCGGCTACAATCCAACGCTGCCCCTGAAGTGGTCGGATCTTGAAGCAACGCCCTTCGCGACCATCAGCGACCCGCCGCTCGTCGATGGGGCGTATGTGATGAGCGCGCAGCTTCCGCAGGGCAAGACCGGCAGGCATCTGATCTACGCGATCTGGCAGCGCACCGACAGCCCGGAGGCGTTCTACTCCTGTTCGGACGTGATCTTTGGCAGCAGCACGCTGCCAACCGCGACGCCCATCCGCACCGCCACGCCCACGCCCATCCGCACGCCAACGCCCACGCCCATCCGCACCGCAACGCCCACACCGACCAGCGTCGGCGTGTACCCGGCGTGGGCACCCAACACCTACTATGCGGTCGGCGCGCGCGTCAGTTACGGCGGCAAGAACTACGAGTGTATCCAGGCGCATACCTCGCAGGTTGGCTGGGAGCCGCCGATCGTGCCCGCGCTCTGGAAGCTCATCTAGTGGGGAAGAACAAAGAACTAGCCGAAGAACACAGGAACAAGGGAACACAAGAACAAAACGTCCAGCCTTGTCGTTCCCTTGTTCGCTTGTTCCCCGACGCCTGCGCCTCGATGGCCGAGCTATACAAACAGCGGTGCCATCTGCGTCCGCTCGATCAGCGCCGCCACCTCGGCATCCGACGGTCGTGTCTGGTAGCGCGCTGCGGCGTCGAGCACCCTGGGCAGCAGGTTGATGTCGCCAACAGTGTTGAGGAACGTGCCCGGACGCCCCAGCACCCAGTGGACGGCGGTGTCGATGTCGGGCTGCTCTTCCAGCGGCTCGTACCACGTCGCGCGCGTCCGAGGCTGATCGCTCCACGGCCCGCGCGTAATCGCCTTGATCGTCTGCACGGCCACGTTGCGCTGCTGACAGAGCGCAAAGAGCGCCTCGAAATCGGCGGCGTACTGCTGATCGCGCATCATCATCACGCTGTAGGGCAGCAGCACCGAGTCGAAATCAAAGCGCTCCAGGCTACGCACGTGCATCCGCGCGACGGTCGTGCCGTGGCCGGTGACACCGATGAAGCGGACCAGCCCTTGCCGCCGCGCCTCGATCGCCGCCTCCAGCGCGCCGCCCGGACCCAGCGCGGTCGTCCACTCGATCTCGTCGACGAGGTTATGCAACTGAAGCAGATCGACCGAGTCGACACGCAGACGCTCCAGCGAGCGCTGGATCTCGTCGAGCGCCGCCTGATACGTTCGCTGGCCGGTCTTGGTCGCCAGAAAGAATCGATCGCGGTAGCGCTCCATCCAGGGTCCCATACGTAGCTCAGCGTCGCCGTAGCTGGCGGCGGTATCGAGATGGTTCACGCCGTACTGCATCAACATCTCTAGCGTCCGGTCGGCCTCCTCCTGGGAAACCTGGCCCAGCGCCGCCGCTCCAAACAGCGTGCGCGTGCTCAAATGCCCAGTCCGTCCAAACGGTTGTTGCTCGATCATCATGTTCCGGCGCGAGCGCCGCTCCTTTCTACGAGCAAGAGTATCTGTCGATTATAGACCCATTGGCAACTCACAACGCGACCGCCCCGCTCCCACTGCTGGAGGAGCGGGGCCGCCTGTGCCGGGGTGCTCCCGCAGCCGAGCAGGAACAGGACTCGTGAGGATATGGCAGGGGGCCGAGGGTGTGGGCCAGAGTACCACCACCCTGCGGCGGGGCGCTGTGTGCGGTGAATTGCGGGGTCCGCAGGCTACTTTGCCGCCCAGGTGATCGCGTGTCCGCCCTGGCTGCTGATCGGCTGCGTCTGACCGCTCAGGAGATCGACGATCGCCACGCCCTCGCCGCTGGCATAGACAATGCGACGCCCGTCGGCGCTCCACGCGGCACGCGGATCGTTGAGGTCTTTGACCAGCTGGCGCAAATGCTGACCATCGGCATCGACCAGCCACAGATCCGCCTTGATCTCGTGAGCACGCGCCACGGACGCGCCGACGCCTGCGAGCGAATCGAGCAGCGATCGGTCGGGAGCGGTAGCCGTGGCCGAGGCGGTGCGCGCCGCCGTGAAGAGGATCTGCCGTCCATCGGGCGACCAGCGCGGCGCGGCGATCAGAGCGAAGGCCGGACTGGATGGTGTTATCGGCTGCGGCTGCTGGCCGTTGGATTGTGCGATCATCAGCAGCGGCATTGGCCCGTCATCACCGCGATCGATCTGAATATACGCCACGCGCGTGCCATCTGGCGCGACAATCGGCGAGCGGACCAGCGCGGCCTGTGGCGCGAGCACCGTCTCATCCTTGCCGGTCGCAAGCTCGTGACGCACAATCTCGTTGATACCGTCCTGCTCATAGCGCAACATCAGCAACGCCCGGCTGTCCGGCGTCCAGGCCACCTCATCGAGCACCGTCGTCCTGGGTACGCGCGCAACCAGCTCGCGGCCCTGGCCGGTCTGCCGATCCAGGCCACAGATATGGTGTCCGTGCTCGATCAGCTCGCGGCCCTGCTGTGCCAAACTGATCACCGTAAACGCGAGAGTCGCGCCATCAGGCGACCACGCTGGGTTGCTGGCGCGAACATTGAGCGGAAACGTAGTCAGCGGACGGGGCTGACCGCCGGTTTCAGGCAGCGTCGCCAGGTTATTAGCGATCTCAAGCACGATCGAGTCGGAGATCGGGCCGGGAACGCTTGGGCAGGCCGCCGCATCATCGGATGCCGCACCGCACCCGGCGAGCAGGAAAGTCAGACAGAGCAGCGCACGCCGCGCCAGTCGTTTGAAGGTGTGATGCATAACAATCATGTCAGGATGGCAGCGCGAGTATGCTGCCGATCGTCAGATGCGGCCCGAACGAGAGGGCGTGGCTGTTCCCTCTCGCTGCGGGACCGACAACAACAGGTACGGAGTTTCTCCTGGGCAATCGTTAGCTGGGGCAAATTCTGGAGTGATATTCCGTGTGACTCAGGTCGGTGTACTCGTGCCAGTAGCGGTTGTAGTGCCCGCCGCTATAGTTCCAATGATCCCAGTAGATATACCGCTCGTTCTTGCCGCTGGTGCCGGGAAAGTGACCATGATCGTAATGCTCGCACCTCGTGTCGGCGAGGACACCCCCATGCGGAACGATCGCCGCGATCCCCAGCAAAACCACAATTGCCGCCGAGAGCATGCCTTGCTTCCAGGTCATGGGCTTCACAATCGTACTCCTTCGCATAGCTGTCAGAAACGTCCGGGCCGAGTTCGATTCGTTGCTGCGCATTAAAGAATGGCGATTTCCGGCATACCACAGGCTGCGTGATAGTGCTGACGCGCCGGATGCGTATCAGCAGCAGTACCATCGGTTTGACCGACGGCAGCGCGGCAAGACGAGAAGCGCCCCAGGCCAATCATACGTGTCAGTCATCGCGCGGACAATTCCACCGCTAGTCCTATCTCGCGCAACCTGTCCTGACAGGCCCAAGACCAGCGCTCAGGGGTCGGGGAGCATGCCACCTGGCGCACCAGCGATCAGGCGTTAAGCCGTTGTTCGTTTGATCGTTCGTTCTTTTGTTGTCCGTCAGGTTGTCACCAACTCACGCCGCCGCGCGCGCCTCGGCGTGAGGGTGCTCATCCGGCGTATGGAACGCGCCGTGGATCAGGCTCCAGCCGCGATTCTCGCGATACTCGGCCACCACCTGCCGGATCATGCAACGAAATTGTCGGCTGCCGTACTCAAGATGATTCGCCAGCCGCTGCATCCAGGTCTGAACCTCCGGCGGATTGGTATGATCGATCTGCCGGAAGAGCAGCGCGCTGAGCGCCACCAGCCGCAGACCCGTCTCAGCGTGTCCCAGCCGCGCCGCGAGCACCCCAAGCTGGGCCAGCGTCGACGCCTCGCCCGCGCGGTCGCCAACCTGCTGCCAGAGCACCAGCGCGTTCTCAAGCTTGACCCGCGCGCTGCGCAGCTTGCCCTGCTTGAGATCGAGCACGGCCAGCGTGCGCCACACATCCGCCGCAGTTGCGGGCTGCCGATCGCCCGCCACCACCAGCGACCGCTCGAACCAGTGCTGAGCAGTTGTGTAATCGCCGCGCATAGCGTAGGTCTGCCCGATCCAGCGCATCGGCGTGGGGTGCAGCTCGTAGCCGAGCAGCTCGTGGTTCAACTGCTCAAGATCGTCGTCGAGGCCCCAGCGGCCAAGCACCGTGTTGATGCGGCAGGTGACACCCCGCGCCGCCGCAACATCGTCGGCTGCCAGGTAGTGCGTGCGCGCCTCAAGCAGACAGTCCAACCACGAAAGGCCAGGAATACGCTCGCTCGCCTGCTGCTCAAGCGCGCCGAGAAACGTCGCCGCCTCCAGATGCGCCGCGCGATGCTCCTCGGCGCTCAGCCGCTCCGGCGCGCGCAGCCAGCCGCGCAGCCAGCCGGGCACACTCCAGAGCGCATCGCCCACCGCGACGATCAGCGCCTGGACCTGCCACTGCTGCACATACGCCCGCGCCTGCTCCATCGACACATGGCTCACCGCCATCACCGCTTCCAGGTTGAAAGGCGTGTCAAAGATCGCCGCGCGGCAGAGCGCCTGCTGGGAATCAGGATGCAAGCCGCTGTAGAGCCGCGCGACCAGCGGCACGATCCGCGCTCGGTCGGCGTGCTGCGCCACGATCGCCTGGTCCGCATCGTCGGATGGCCGCCGACCCGGCAGCAGCGCCCGCAGATCCTCCACCGAGGCACAGCGCAGCGCAGCCCGAATCTGCTCAAGAAAACGCGGCGTCTTGCCCAGGTAGTAATGCAGCTCGCGCAGCAGATGTGGCGGTAACTCGCCGCGCTGGTAGCGACGCTCGATCGTCGTCTCGTGGAGCAGATGGCTGAGAAACGCGGCCTCGGAGAACACGCCGATCTCCTGCACCGCCGCCGCCTCAGGCAGTTGGGTCAGATCCTTGGGCGCGACCCGACTGGTGATAATCGCCCGCCCGCCGCCGGAGAGCTGGTAGCACAGATGCGTGTAGAAGAGCGCCAGCCAGGGACGCTGGATGCGCTGCGTCTTGGGATCGAGATTAGCCTCAAAGCCGTCCAGCAGCAGCACGAACCGCCCGCGATTGAGCATCAGCATAAGGCACTGAAGCCGCTCCCGCAGCGAGAGTCGCGGATCGAAGAGCGCGTTGGCGGCAGGCGGAGCGTAGCCAGCTTTGATCAACGTCGTAGCGCAGGTTTGAAAGAGCCGCGCCGCTGTAAGCGGCAGATGCGCACGACTCGCCAGCGGGATCGGCGTAAAGCCCTGCTGCGCCAGCGCGTGGGCCAGCGAGGTCGCCAGCACACTCTTGCCGCTGCCAGCCTCCCCGGTGAGCAGCACCGTGCGCAGCGTGCCATCCCTGAGCGCGGGCAGCAGATGTTGAGAAGTGCGTCGCCGGGCGATCAGGCTGGCCGCGCCGCCTTCGGTCAGGCCGGGCAGCGGCGGCTGCACCACATGCTGGCGCGGCGCTGGCAGCGCAACACAGTCGGGTGCCCGTGTCACAACCAGCGATTGAGTCGTCGCGGCGTAGAGCACCGGCAGCGTCCAGGCCAGATTGCCATGCAGATCGCAGGCGCTCCGAATCGCCAGCCGGGCACGTGCCAGCGCATCGTCGATCGGCTCGCCCGCCGCCAGCGTCCGATAGAACGTCGCGGCAAAGGGCGTCACGACCTCATCGTCGAGCGAGCAGGCCCAGCTTACCGCCAGCGGCACCTCCTCTGAAACCAGGGCCTGGCACAGACCCCCAACCGCAGCGATCGGCGGTCGCTTCTGCCGCTGGCCGCTGCTGACGCACACGCACTGCACGCTGCTGTTGACGAGGTGCCGACGAATCTCAAGCGCCGAGCGCGGATCGGCCTGGCCGCGCTCATCTTCAAACAGGAAATAGGCCAGCTCCGGCACGCCTTCGAGCAGACCCCCGCACTGGCGGCAGTGCTGCTCCTGAAGCTGGCTCAGCTCGTGACACGCCGGGCAGATCCGGCCAAGCTGGCTCTGACCCGCCAGATGGACGATGTGCGGCTGAAACGTGGCGATGCGCTCGGCCAGCTCCGCGAACGTGCCCAGCGTCCCCGTCTCGACGGTCAGCTCAGGCCCCGCCTGAGCGATAGTGCGCAGCAGCGCCGCCTCCTCGCGTCTGCCGTCCAGCCCGCCCCGGTTGCGTGGCGCGCAGGACATGAACAAGACCCGTAGAGGTCCGGCGGGCAGCGGGTGTTTCATCTGGTGCAGCAGCGCGTCCGGGCGGGGACAGTGGCGGATGCTGAAGGCCGGATCGAAGCTGATGAAGTCGCCGCTCGGCGGACGCAGCAGCTCCCAGGGCAGATTGAGGATCTCGGTGACATCCGAGGCGATCACCAGCGTCCGTCGCATACCCGGATGCATCCGCGAGCGCAGCCGCTCCCAGGCCGGTGCCAGCCACAGGTGAAAGAGCTTGACGCCGAGCGCCCGCTGCTGATCGAGCGCGAAGCGCGCCATGCCTGATCCGATGTTGAACATCGTCGCGTACTGATTCGTCAGGCCGCGCAGCACCTGGGTTTCGGCGATCGAAAGGCGCTGGTCGCGCACAATCGGCCTGCCGTCGACATCTACCTGGAACAGGAACGCCCGCCGTGACGCGATGGCTGTCTCCTGAATGGATAGCGTGATGAGTGAGTGTGTCATCATATGCACACGATCCGATCGTGATGAGGCGCTGGAGTGCTTGCTGTGTCGATTGATGACTTGGTCGCCGTCCAGCGGCAGCGCGGCGTGCCGCTATGCGTTGTGCTACTGCGCACGGTTCGGTATCGTGACGGCGAGCCTGGAGCTATTCTACTGATGCGGCCCGCCATCTTGTCTGTCGCAACTTAACATCACGATGACAATAGACCTTCATTTCGTCCGGCATGAACATAGGACGCCGGTTTCAAGCGATCAGGGATCAGGGGTGCATGAGAACAAGAGAACAAGGGAGTCAAGCCTTTGCTCCTTTACTCCTTTGCTCCTTCGCCCAAAGGGCACCCGCTTTGTTCCTTTGTTCCTTTGTTCCTTTGTTCCTTTGTGCTGAGGTAACTATTGACATCCCCCGCGCGCTCTGCCATAATCAGACAACAGGTACTCAAACTATGAGTAGCTCCAAGGTGACGATGTGAGTCCTCGGCGCACGACAATCTTATCGGTGGAGCACGCGCTGCTCGGCTTTCTGCTCGATGCGCCGCTGCACGGCTACGAGCTGCACCAGCGGCTTCAGGAGGCGCGGGCGCTTGGCCTCGTCTGGCACGTCAAGCAGGCGCAGCTCTACGCCTTGCTCTCCAGGCTAGAGGCCGACAGCCTGATCGACGCCGAGATCATCCCGCAAGCGATGCGTCCTCCAAAGCGGCTCTTGCATCTGACCCATGAGGGCCGTAGCGCCTTTACCACATGGCTCTCGTCGCCCGTCGCGCATGGACGTGATGTGCGTATCGAGTTTTTAGCCAAGCTCTTCTGGGCACAGCGACAGGGACCAGCCGCCGTGCAGCATTTGCTGGTCGTCCAGCGCGAGGTGACGCGGGCGCATCTGGCGGCGCTGCGGGCGGTGCTTGCCGCCGCCACAGCCGACCAGCCCTACCCGTGGCTCGTCCATGAATTCCGGCGTGGGCAGCTCGAAGCCATGCTCGAATGGCTCGATACCTGTGAGGCGACGCTTGTTCCCGCGCTGGCATGATCGATCATCGATCAAGGGCACGGCTTCAGGAGGCTGCATGAAACGATCCGCCCTGTCGCTACTCTCCGGCCTCTGGCTGGTGCTGCTCGTGGCTTGCGGTGCCAGCGCACCGGATACCGGCTCGACGCAGCCGTCCCAGTCCGCAGCCACATCGACGGCAGCCAGCGCAACAGATCCAAACATGGCAGGCGGGGCGGGGCGGCTCAATGTCTTTGCCGCCGCATCGCTGGCGGAAGCGTTCGGCGAGATCGGCAGGCGCTTCGATGCAGCCAGCGGCGCGCAGACTAGCTTCAACTTTGCCGGGTCGCAGCAGCTTGCCCAACAGATCGCCCAGGGAGCGCCCGCCGACGTGTTTGCCTCGGCTAATCGCGTCCAGATGGAGAGCGTGATCGCGTCGGGGCAGGTGCTCAGCGGGACACAACGAGCCTTCGCCCACAACCGGCTGGTCGTCGTACATCCCAGGGACAACCCGGCGCGGATCACCAGGCTCGAAGATCTTGCGCGGCCCGGCGTGAAGCTGGTGTTGGCCGCCAGCGCCGTGCCCGTGGGCCAGTACTCGCTCGACTTCCTGAGCAAGGCATCCGCGCTGCCGCAGTACACCACGGCCTACAGCGAAACCGTGCTGCGTAACGTCGTCTCGTATGAAGAAAACGTGCGCGCCGTGCTCAGCAAAGTAGTCCTCGGCGAGGCCGACGCGGGCATCGTCTACAGCTCCGATATTGCGCGCGATGCCGCTGCCGACGTGGGATGGATCGACATTCCCGATGAGCTGAACACGATCGCGTCGTATCCGATCGCGACGATCGCCGATGCGCCAAACGCGCCGCTGGCTCGGAAGTTCGTTGAATATGTGCTGTCGCCTGAGGCCCAGCAGATTTTGGCCGAGTACGGCTTTATCTCAGCAGTTGGCTGTGCCAATGCCTGTGAACTGAGTGATGACAATGGCTGAGCGAATGGTGACAACGACATTCCAGCGTGCCAGCTTCTCCGCATGGCGGCGCGGCGCGCGACAACGGCCCTGGTTGCTGCTGCTCGGCAGCCTGCCGCTGCTGCTCGTGCTGCTGGTGCCGCTCCTGGCGCTGGTCGCGCGCGTGGATCTCGCCGATCTCCTGACGCATCTGGTCGAGCCAGCCGTCGCCCAGGCGATCAGCCTGAGCCTCGTGACAACCGCGCTGACGACGACGATCGCCCTGGTGCTGGGGACGCCGATCGCCTATCTGCTGGCACGGCGGCGCTTCCCCGGACGCATGCTGCTCGACACGCTGATCGACCTGCCGATGGTCCTGCCACCCTCGGTAGCCGGGATCGCGCTGCTGGTGGCGTTTGGGCGGCGCGGTCTGCTGGGCCAGTATCTCGTCGATGTCGGCATCTCGATCGCGTTTACGCAGGCCGCCGTGGTGCTGGCTCAGACCTTTGTCGCCGCTCCTTTTTATGTCAAGGCGGCAGCCGCAGGCTTTGCGAGCGTCGAGCGCGAGCTTGAGCAGGCGGCGGCGATCGACGGGGCCTCGTCGCTGCGAGTCTTCGCCGCGATCACGCTGCCGCTGGCGCGGCCCGCGCTGCTGGGCGGGCTGGTGATGACCTGGGCGCGCGCGCTGGGCGAGTTCGGCGCGACGATCATCTTCGCGGGCAACTTCCCCGGTCGCACCCAGACCATGCCGCTGGCGATCTATCTTGGCTTTGAGCTAGATTTTTCGGTCGCCCTGACGCTATCGGTGATCTTGCTGGCGGCATCGTTCGGCGTCTTGTTTATCGTCAAGCGGCTGCTTGGTCGCTCGATCGGCACCTGACGCGATTCGGCAGAACCCTCGACCACAACCGCCACAGACTGTATAATCCCGACAACATGCGCCGAAATGTGGCTCTTCGCCCCGGCGTAATCCGGCACCGATCATCGTCACGGCGCGTACCATACTCCACCGCGATCGTCTGATCCAGGCGGTGTCGGAGCGCCATCTAGCGGACAACGCAGCCCTGCTCCGTGGTCCCGTGTGAAACCTATGCCCTTCGCTACGATCAACAATATCGTCCTCTACTATGAGCTGCACGGGCCGTCGGCAGCGCCGCCGCTGGTGCTGATCGCTGGCCGCTCATCCGATCACAGCGCCTGGCTGTCAAATCTGCGGACGCTGGCAGAAACATTTCGCGTGCTCGTCTTCGATCATCGCGGCGTCGGGCGGAGCACCATACCCGCGCCTGGCTACACGATCCGCGACATGGCCGCTGATACGCTCGGCCTGATGCGCAGGGTTGGCTTCGAGCGCGCGCATGTTGTCGGCACATCGATGGGCGGGTACATCGCGCAGGAGTTGGCGCTGCTCGCGCCGCAGCAGATCGGAGCGCTGGTGCTGGCGGGCACCGTCGCCCACAGCGACGCCTGGCTCGACAACGTTTGGACGATGACGCTGAAGCTAGCCGCCGACGAGGCGCAGCGCGAAACACGAGTGCGACAAAGCCTCTTGCTCAGCTTCAGCCCGCAGTTTCTCAACAACCAGGGCATCGTCGATGGTCTGGTGCAGTACGGCGTCGAAAAACCGCAGCAACCGCTGGAAGGGCTGCGCGGCCATGTCGCGGCGTGTCGCAGCCACGATACACGCGGACGCCTGGAGAGAATCGTCGCGCCGACGCTAGTGCTGGCCGGAGAGCAGGATGTGCTGATGCCGCTGGCGCGGGTGCGTCAGGTGGCGGACGCGATTCCGGGCGCTGCATTCGAGGTGCTGCCCGGCGGCCACGCCTTCATGACCGAGTCGCCGCAGGAGTTTAACGCGGCGGTTCGTACGTTCCTCGAAGAGCATAACCATCGGCTCGATCCGCGCTAAGGAGCACGCTCCCTGGTAGCAGCGGTGCACTCCCCGACAAGAATAATTAGCGAATTCTGCACCACTTATCGTGGTACACTATGATCGGTAAACACTCATCACCAACCATACGCCCAATCTCTCAGTAATACGGTAGCTATTCTCGATCGGCGGTTTCTCTTCTTTCCAAAGCCATATCCGAGTATTCTACAAGCCCATGCCTTACCTGTCGGTGCCCTGCCCACGGTTTCAACGGCTGCTACAAACGAATGTCTTGCGTATGCCAGGAGATTCTGATGAGATCCCCCGCCGCTCATGTCTCGCTCACCCCGATGCGCACGCGCGTCTGGTGGTATTACCTTGTGCTTGGGATCGTCGCCGCTGCCGGCTATGTATGGCTGACATCGCTCGCAGCGCTCAATCTCTACTATGTTGTCCTGGCGGGCACAAATATCGCGGCGATTTGCGTCGGCATGCGATTGCATCGTCCGCCTCTGCGCCTGCCCTGGTACCTGTTCCTCCTTGCGCAGATCCTGACCAGCCTTGGCAACGCAGCCTGGACCTACTACGAGCTGGTCCTAGGGATTGAGTCGCCATTTCCGTCGCTGGCCGATGCGCTATACCTTGTCGGCTACCTCTCGCTCATCGCCGGAATGCTGCTGCTCGTTCATCGGCGCATGCGGCGGGAAGATCGAGGCAGCGTGATCGACGCGACGATCGTCGCCGTCAGCATAGGCATCCTGGGATGGGTCTATCTCATGGAGCCGTACACGCGCAATCCTGCACTCACGCTGGCCGAGCAGTTCGTTTCCATGGCCTACCCGCTCCTGGATATATGCCTGGTAGCGATCATCGTCAATCTCCTCCTCAGCCCAGGCCCGCATCCGCGCTCCTACATCTTCCTTGCATGGAGCTTCAGCCTGATCCTGCTCACCGATGTCGTCTATGCGATCATGCAGCTCAACCGAACCTATGCCACGGGCAGTATCGTCGACTTTGGCTGGCTGCTCGCCTATGTCGGATTTGGCGTTGCCGCGCTCCATCCCTCGATGCATTCGCTGGCCGAGCCTGCTCCCACGCCGAAGGTCAAGATCACGCGCCAGCGCTTCGTCTTGCTCGCCGCCGCCTCGCTGCTCGGACCAACCGTGCTCGCCGTGGAGATAGCGCGCGGCAGGCCAATCTGGGTACCGGTGATCGTCGGCGGCTCCGCTGTCTTATTCCTGCTGGCGCTGGCACGGATGCATAATCTCGTCCAGATCTTGAAAGCAACGATGGAGCAGCTTGAGACGACCCTATCCAGCCTGAAGATCGCCGTTCAGAACTACCAGCAGGTAGAAGCGCTGCTCTCCCATCAGGCATTTCACGACTCATTGACCAACCTGCCGAATCGGGCGCTGTTCAAGGATCGGCTCCAGCGCGCTCTGGCCCATACGCAGCGTCACCAGCAATCGCTCGCGGTGCTCTTTCTGGATCTGGATGAGTTTAAGTACATCAACGATCGGTTTGGTCACAAAACAGGCGATGCCCTGCTGATCATGATGAGCGAGCGCCTGCAAGCCTCCCTTCGTGCTGAGGACACAGCCGCGCGCCTGGGAGGAGACGAGTTTACCGTATTGCTGGAGGAGCTTCCTGATATTCACGGGGCGGTGATGGTCGCAGAGCGGATCATCGGCGAGCTGGACAAGCCCTTTGTGGTCGGCGATCAGACCTTCTTCGTCACGGCCAGCATCGGGATTACGTGGTCTGCCACGGGCCAGGAGCACGCCGACGAGCTGTTACGCCAGGCCGATGTCGCAATGTACCGTGCGAAGTCACTCGGCAAGGCGCGCTATGCGCTGTACGATCCGGAGATGAATGCCCGCGCGCTGGAACGGCTGGACTTTGAGGCCGAGCTGCGGCGGGCGATTGAGGCGCACGAGTTCCATCTGTGCTATCAGCCCAAGGTTGATCTCGCAACCGGTCAGATCGTTGGCGTGGAAGCCCTGACGCGCTGGCAGCATCCCCAGCGCGGCACGATCCCACCCGGCATCTTCATCCCGCTGGCCGAGGAGACACGGCTGATCCTGCCGCTGGGTCGCTGGGTCCTGGAGCAGGCATGTCACCAGGCGCGAATCTGGCACGATCTGCGGCCAGCAGGGCCGCCGCTGACCATCAGCGTGAACCTCTCGGCGTGTCAGTTCCAACATCCGGCACTAGTAGCGGAGATCGACCAGATTCTACGCGCTACAGCGCTGCCCGCACATCTTCTGGCACTGGAAATTACTGAGAGCATGGTCATGGAGCACGTGGATACAGCGATCGCCACGCTGCGCGAGCTAAAAGAGCTTGGTATCCAGATCTGGATCGATGATTTCGGTACGGGCTACTCCAGCCTGAGCTATCTCAAATGCTTCCCCGTGGATACGCTCAAGATCGACAAATCGTTTGTGGATGGTCTTGGACGCTCGGCGGAGGATACGGCGATCGTGCGAGCGGTGATCACGCTGGCGCATACGCTCGGCATGACCGTTATTGCCGAAGGGATCGAGACGTTCGAGCAGGCAACCCAGCTGCGCATCCTGGGATGCGAGGTCGGGCAGGGCTATTACTTTGCCCGGCCTGTGCCGGCTGCCGAGATCGAGGCATTGATCGCCGAGGACCCGCCGTTGAGCGCGAGCCTTCCAAACTCGATCGAATACGCTGGCTAGCACGGCGTCAAGCCAGAGGCGCGTCAGAGAACCAAGGAGCCAAGGATGTCACACCGTCCACGCGCCAACCAGATCGTATTCGGAGCGCCCCAGCAGAACCAAAGAGCCGAGCTTACCGCAGTTCTTGGCGCAGCGCTGCACTCGCCGCCGGGGAGGATGGATGATTGGCTGGCTGCCCTGGAAAATGATAGCCTTCGAGCGGTATGGCAGCGTGGGCAGATCGTGGCTGGGCTGGGGATGATCCGCATGGCGCAGTGGTTTGGCGGCGCTCGTGTGCCGATGGTCGGGCTGACCGCCGTAGGAGTTGCACCTGCCACGCGCGGCACCGGGATCGGCTCGTTGATGCTGCGGCGGACCTTAGCAGAGCTACACGCGGAAGGGATCGCGCTATCGGCGCTCTACCCGGCCACGCTGCCATTCTATCAGCGCGCCGGGTATATGCGCGCAGGGCAACGCATCACCTACTCGCTGCCGCTCGAAGCGATCGATGTTAGGGAAGATGCGGGCGAGCTTCTTCCCATCGAGTCAGCGCACTATCCCCAGCTACGGCAGATCTATGAGCACCGTGCCATCAGCAGCGCAGGCAACCTCGACCGTCCTGAGTGGATGTGGCAGCAAAAATTCGAGCCGAAGGAGGCACAAGTCTTTCGCTTCCTGGTCGTCTGCGACGGACAGCCAGAAGGCTACATCGTCTTGACTCAAGCCGGGCGTAGCGATCCCCTGATGCTCGTAGATGTCTGTACTCTGACTCCAGTTGCAGCCCGCCGCCTGCTCAGCTTATGTGCGAGCTATCGCTCGATGGTGGAGCACATGACGTGGCATAGCGGGCCGCGCGATCCATTTGTGTATTTGATCAGGGAAAACCTGATAGCGGGCATGCATACAAGAGTTCGCACTAGCCGAGCACTTGAGTGGATGCTACGAATTATCGATGTGCAGCAGGCGCTCAGCAGACGGGGCTATCCACATGGATTAAACGCCGAGCTCCATCTCGACATCCACGATGATCTGCTACCAGGAAACAACGGGCGCTTTATACTGCACGTCTCGGATGGTCGGGGCGTCGTATCGCCGGGTGGGCAGGGGCGTCTGGCACTAAGCGTGGGCGAGCTCGCGGCAATCTATAGCGGCTTTATGGCTCCGGCTGAGCTAAAGATGATCAGCACTATTAACGCGTCAGAGTCCGATCTGACGCTAGCCGGTGCGGTATTTAGCGGCGCGCATCCCTGGATCGGCGACATGTTCTGAGACGCACGCAACAATCGGCTTAAAATCATCAAGGGACACTCGTACGAGTGTCCCTTGATAGTTTAATGGTCAGGGTGCATGGACCTTGTCTCCCAGGGCCGAGGCCCCAGTACCCGCGGCGCTGCCACGTTTCACGGCCCGGTTCGGGATGGGACGGGGTGGGTCCGTGGCGCTCCGCACACACCCAAAGCCTGAGGTGCCGC